>JABJBS010000180.1 GCA_018668695.1 Deltaproteobacteria bacterium | reverse complement strand
GTAGAAGCTGCACCGGTAGAAGCTGCACCGGTAGAAGCTGCACCGGTAGAAGCTGCACCGGTAGAAGCTGCACCGGTAGAAGCTGCACCGGTAGAAGCTGCACCAGTAGAAGCTGCACCAGCTGAGGCAGCGCCAGCAACGGCGACGGGCGCAGACCCTGCATTACTCGACGAAGCGAACCAACGTGCTCAAGCACTTCAGGATGAGCTTAACGCGATCAAGGCACAGCTCGAACAAGAGGCACAGGCCAAAGCAGAACTCGAAGAGAAAGTTACATCCGCTGCCCAAACTGAAGAAAAACTCAATAAGGAACTCAAAGAGCGAACTTCATCACTCCTGAAAAAGAACCAGAAGATTGATGAACTTCAGGAAGCGTCTAAGAAAGCGCTTGAAGAGTTCGAAGAGAAACACCACGCTCATGAAACCGAAACCGCCAATCATCACATGGCGATTGAGGCCACGGTGGATAAGCAGCTTGAAGAGATTCGAGAGCTTGCAGAACAACTCAAAGAGACGCGTTTAAAACTCACGGATGAGAGCGGTCGCTATAAAAAAGAAGAAGAAGAGCGGCGACGTCTTGAGCAAGACCAGGCACGGCTCAGCGAACGAGAAAAGCGGGCAACTGAAGAGAAAGAACGACTCAAGCAGGAAAAAGAACAGGCCCAGGCCAGAGCTGACAAACTCGCCGATGAACTCAAAGACTACATCCAGTCGAGTAAAGGCCAACTGGAAGACGAACTACGACGTCGTTCAGATGATCAGGAGCGGTGGCGCAGCGGCATAGAGGAACGCTCTAAACTCGAAGATCAGTTGAGAGACCAAGAACAACAACTGCTTCGCCAAGAAAATGAAGAAGCCACGCGGCGCCTCCAAGAGCAACAAGAACGCCAACACATCGAGGATGACATCCGTCGTCAAACCGAACAAAATGTTCGTTTGCAACTCGATCAAGAGCGTCTCTACCAAGAGAATCAAGAGAAGCGCAGAGTGGATGCTCTAGATCCAAACCTTGAGCCCGAGCTCCGCGAAAACATGCAATCGGTTTACGGACACCCTTCACCGGCTCCGCAAGCCTTTAGTCACACGAAGGCAATGGCTGAGTCCCGTCAACCTGCAGCCATGCCCGGCGCCAAGAGCAACACATCTCTTGGTCAATCGCAGGGAAGCATTGAAGCAGGCCACGGTACCATCCAAGGCCCGAACGAAGTCGCGATTCTCTTTACCGATATCTGGCGTAAACAAGTCAGTGGGCGCGTCGATTTTCACCACCAAGACATTCACAAAGTTGTTTATTTCGAGCGCGGCTCGCCAGTAGAAACGTTCTCCAATCAGAGATTCGACAAGATTGAAGACTTCCTCTACCGAGAAGGAAAAATTACTCGCGCCCAATACCAATCACTTCGTCTGCGTAATATTCAAGGTAGCCGACGGATTGGTGCTCTCTTGGTTGCCGAAGGCCAGCTCAAGCCCGAAGAACTATTCGAATCCGTTCGTGGTCACATTAAAGAAGTGTGCGCGAGTATTTTCGAGTGGCAACAAGCAAGCTATCAGTTTCGAGAAGAAGAAATCGAAGAAGACCAAAAGGTTCGATTGCGTGATGACCCGCGTAGCCTAATCATTGAAGGTATCCGGCGTAAATATTTACTGCCACGGCTCATGACCGTCGTCGGTCCACCAAGTACGCTTCTTAAGCCTCTTGCAGATGGTCAACTCGACGCTGAGCTTCTTGGACTCGAGGCTCGAGAGCGCCAGGCCGTGCGGATGCTCGATGGAACCCGAAATATTGAAGAAATTGTCTTCAGCACAGGCCTCGGGCCGCTGGCGATTTATCAAGTGATGGCCGGTCTACTTACTTTGGACCTAGTCCAAGTACTCGTAAGAGGAAACGAAGGTTACAACCTAGACGGTTCCTCTTCCGCCGACCTACTCGATCGTCGCCGACTCGAAGATAAAGTCGAACAAACTCGGCATCAGGACTATTTTACGATCTTGGGTGTTTCTCGTCAGGCAACCCCTTACGAAATTACCCAAGCCCATAAAAAGCTGATCCAAGAATACGCCCCAACCAATTTCTCTGATGCTGTTTGTAATCAATACAAGCGCGAACTTATTGAAATTGAACGGGTGTTGGATGATGCCTACGATGTATTGCAAGACGACAGCCTAAGGCTTGCCTACGCTCGCAACCTACCCCGCTCATAATCTCTCTAAATCCCCGAAATCGTCTGTAAATATGATATGTTCCCAAAGACCGGATCCTGTTGACGTTATGACTGTGGCGTGACATTGGAACCTCATAAGGAGTTGATATGGCGGTTCGCAAAATCAGAATTTGGCCCGATCCAGCACTCAGTGAAGTGGCTCAGGCGGTTGAAAATGTGGATGACAGTATCCGCACCCTCGTAGATGACATGTTTGAAACCATGTACGAAGCCAATGGTGTTGGGCTTGCGGCAACGCAAATTGCTGAACCCGTTCGGGTTTTGGTCATTGATTTGGACCCATCCAAAGAGGCGGCTGATACCCCCGAAATCCAAGATGAGCTGGATGCCTTTTTGTTTAAGGGAGCACAGGAATTTATCAACCCTAAGATTGTGGCACGACAAGGCTCCATTGTCTGGGAGGAAGGCTGCCTTTCGGTCCCTGGCTATACCGATGAAGTCACCCGCGCGGAACACATCGAGATTGAAGCCCTGAACCGAAATGGTGAAATCTTTCGACTTGAAGCCGCCGGTCTTTATGCCGTGGCTCTTCAGCATGAAATCGATCACTTAGACGGCAAGGTGTTTGTTCAATACCTATCCAGGCTCAAGCGCGACTCTGTGAAGCGCAAAATGAACAAAATTAAAAAGTCGGGCATTGACGACGGCGTTGAAGCCGCGGCCAATCTCTAACTCTCATTTCCAGGCGTCTACATCGTGAATACAAAACGCATTCTTTTTATGGGCTCTCCAGCCTTTGCGGTCCCAAGCCTTACCATGTTGGCCGAACGGCCAGACCTCTGTCAGATCGTTGGTGTGGTCACTCAGCCGGATAAGCGAGCGGGTCGAGGGCGTAAACTTACCCCTTGCCCAGTGAAAACAGCGGCAGACTCACGCGGTATCCCCACTTACCAACCTAAAAGCGTACGAAAAGCTGAATCGCTGGAAGCCTTGCGCGAATTTAAGGCTGATCTTGTAGTGGTCGCGGCCTACGGTAAAATTTTGCCAACGTCGGTCTTAGAAATGGCTGAGCTCGGTTGCGTCAATGTTCACGCGTCCCTGCTTCCCAAGTACCGAGGCGCCTCACCGATTACCCAAGCCATTGTAAATGGCGACGCTGAATGCGGTGTCAGCATTATGCAACTCGATGAAGGTATGGACACTGGCGACGTTCACGCCATGCGCGCCATAACTATTGCGCCCACCGATACTTGTGGAACCCTTACAGTTAAACTCGCAGAGTTGGGTGCCAAACTTCTGATTGATCAACTCGAAGACATTTTGAGCGGCCAAAGCACACCCGAGCCACAAGACAACAGCTTGGCCACCCATGCCCCGATGCTCTCTAAAGAAGATGGTCGTCTGGACTTTTCTAAGCCTGCGGCCATTCTCGAACGTCAATTACGTGCCCACCATCCATGGCCAGGTACGTTTACAATGTTTGGTGATACCCGCGTTGTGATCACCAAGGCCGCTCTTGCGCTAGAGAGCGGAACACCCGGCCACGTTATCCAGGCCAATAAGCGCGGCCTGCAGATTGCTTGCGGTGAGCAAAGCCTGCTGGTCCAAGAAGTAAAACCTGCTGGGAGCAAACTGATGGACGCATCATCTTGGGTTGCGGGCAAAGGTCCTAAAGCTGGGGACCAATTGGGATCTTGAGCAGCAGCATGGCAATTGCCTGCCACATGGGTTTGAGTCATAGTAATAGTACAGACGATCGTCATTTTCGTTTGGAAACTTTTAAGTCTCAAGGAGCCATCATGGCCGACGACGAGCTAAAATCCTTTAAAATCGGTGACATGCAAGCCGGCGCCCCTGCTGGGCCCGTCACCCCAAAACAAGCGAGTGCTCCTACACCCGAAAGTCAGTCCGTAGGGTTCGCTCGAATCGAGAAACTACTCGAAGCAGAGACACCCGATGGTGTTTCGACGCAATTATCAAGTATTCTCGGCAACTTAGAGCAGTTTGATGCGGGAGCAACGACCCCAAAAGATAAATCTGCTTCGAAAAAAGCGATCGCTGCAGTCGAGCGCGCGGCCGATTTAATGGACTATCTCTTCCAAACCAAGACTTCCATGGAAGGTAACCCTGCAGGATAGAATGATTTTTAATGTATCGGTTTTTTTTCAACCCAAATCGGACCCTGCGGATAATGTACCAACACAAGGCAAAACGGTCGTCATCGGGACGCCCCCAAAACGATACCCGAGACGCGGAGGAGATTTATTATGAGCCGAATTAGTTCTGACAACAACGCAGGCCTTAGGGTCCAAATCGATAGCAGCCGATCACGCCAGACTTCACGAACAAGTTTCGGTGATGTTCTAAGTACAGGGCTGTCTAAAAGCGCAAACACGGTAATGAATGCAGGCAACATGGCTGCTCCATTCATTCCAGGTGGCGCAGTGCTCTCAGCAGCCATTACAGGGCTTGGTTCATTGAAATCAGCTCAATCTGGTGGTTCTGCAGCTCCAAACTCAACCGGTCTTAGCGCAGGCTCAGGCAGCGTTGTAGGTGGAGGCTCACAAGGTGTGAGCGGTGGAAGTGGCACCATGGATTCCGTAGCATCACTGGCCGCAGGCGGTAGTGAAGGCGCGATCATGATGCAAGCAACTCGAGAAATGCAGGAAATGAACCAACAGTTCAACCTGCAGTATTTAAACCTTCAGCAGGATATGCAGCAGGAAAACCGCAAGTTTACTGCCATTTCGAACGTCATGAAGACCAAGCACGACACTGCTAAGGGTATGATTCAAAACGTTAGATAATATCGGCCAGCCTTGTTGGGGGCACCGATTGAGATATCATTTACGACGCCGCGGCACCTTTCAAAGGTCCCGCGGCGTTTGTGTTTGGGCATAAGCTGTCTTAGAGTTTTACACGGTCTCAAAAGACTCATCTGGGCACCGCACAGACTGAAGTCAGGTAGGGTTATGAGCGAACAAGAAATAGTCCAAGGCATCATCGATATTCCACAAAAGCAGCTCACCTTGCTGCTTGAGTCGGGTTATCTCTACATGGAACTCGGAAAAATGAAGGAAGCCGAAGAAGTGTTTCACGGCGTTGCCGCCTTGATTCCCCACTCTGAGGTACCGCACATCGCACTGGGGCATATTTACTTTGCCCAAGGCCATTTTAATCCGGCACTCAAGGCCAACCAAAAAGCCGTAGAACTCAATCCGGGTTCTGCAGCGGCGCATGCTGCGGTTGGAGAAATTTTATTGTTTCTCAATCAAAGTGGCAAAGCCCTGGCCTCACTGGATAAAGCCATTGCCTGCGACCCCGAGAGCCCAGCGGCGGCATTTGCCAAAGCGCTCAAAGAAGCCCATGGCGTAGGCGTTTTTGGCTAATCGACCAACTACTCGAGGAGAGTAATTTATGACGCGCATTGGTGGAGGCTCAAAGCCCCCTTCAGGACCCCCGAAACCCGTAACGGAAGCTGCCGCTCAAAAGGCCGGCGCCGAAGCAGGAAAAACTGGGGACGCTGCCAAAACAGATGCTCCGAAAACCACCAAAGACGGGTTTGAAATGAAGGGAGCGAGCCTCGCAAGCCGGCTTCAATCTCTTCAAGGCCAGAAAATGGCGGGTAAGCTGCAGTTTAGCAACGCTGACTTAGCCGACTTGGTTCGTGCCTTCGGCGCGGTTTTAAAACAAAACCAAGGAGCAGACCGGAAGAAACGGGCAGAGCTCTTTTCTAAGGCTGTCCTCAAGAAAAAGAAAAAATTCGCAAAGCTTCTTGAAAGTGCCAGCGAAGAAGACGTTGAAAACTTTTTTGAGGCCATCGCAGAACAACTCGAATCATCGCCAGTCTTTGCTCAGTTGCTTGACGATGTATCCGAGGAGTCCATCAAGTACTCGGGGGGCTGAGACATGACAGAGTCAGCAGCGGAGTCGAGCGGTAAGCGCAAAAAGACCAAGCAACCTGATATAGACTTCAGCGACTCAAAGGCTGTTGTTGAACAATACACGCCCTATGTGCGCTCTATCGCCGGAAAAGTTCGCAAAAAACTCCCGCCCGACATCGAATTCGATGATCTCGTTGAATACGGCATGATCGGTCTGCTTGAAGCCGCCCAACGCTTTGATCCGGAAGCCGGCGCGAACTTTATGACCTTCGCCTACTACCGCATCCGCGGAGCAGTATACGACGGCCTACGCAGTATGGGCTGGATGAGCCGAACTGAGTACGCCAAGGCAAGATTTGAAGAGCGAGCCAACGAATACCTCGCAGCCGTCGCCTTTGCCGAAGAGAGCGGCGAACAAGCACCCGAGAACCCATTTGAACACGCAGTCCAAGATCTTGCAGCAGCTGTTGAGGGTTTAGCCGCAGTTTACCTCACCGCCATCGATGGCACCGAGGGGCTTCAGCTCGAAGACACCAACAATCCACTTCCCGAGGAAGCACTCGGCCTTGAACAAGCTCGGGCCTTGGTTCGCAAAACCATCGCTGGTTTGGGCGATCAAGAACGCCAATTGATGGAAATGTACTACTACAGGGAAATGAGTCTCCAGGAAGTGGGCGACCATTTGGGGCTTTCTAAGAGTTGGACCAGCAGGCTTCACGGACGCGTCGTCGATAAACTGAGGCGCATCCTCTACGATGATCTCGGCTAAGCACCTAAAATCGCTTAACTTAACAGTTTTTTGGGCCCGATCATGAAAATTACCTGAGGGCCTAATCAAACGAAAAATTAGCAACCAATTCACCTGCCTTGCGTGAATGTACATTGATGATCTCAATCCCCGAGGGCATGTTGCCCGGCGAGAGAGATGACTTGGAGGCACTATGGACCCGACAGGCGGCGGAATTAGTAAAGCAGCTGGCGAATTGATGAAGGAAATGCAGCAGGCTCAAGAGCAGCTGCAAAAGCTTCAAGAGCAACAAGGCGGAGCCGACGGAGCCAATTTTCAAGACTCCATGCAGGCACAGCAAGCTCAGCAAACACAGCAAGCCCAGCAGGTGAACCAAGTTCAAGAAGTCCAACCTTCAAGAACCGTAGAAGGCACCACCCAATCAGCCAATGTGTTACTTCAAGCTCAGCAAGGCGGACCGGTATCCTCAACCACAGTTGGCCAAGCTGCCAAAGTGGAGCGCTCAAAAATGACTGAAGTTGTTGAACAACTCGTCAGTGGGCAAGACAAAATGGCTGGCATCATGAAGATGGCACTCTCGGGTAAGAAATTTAACTCATCCGAACTACTCGCCATGCAAGCGGGTATTTATCGCTTCAGCCAAGAACTCGAAATCACAAGCAAAGTGGTCGAAAAAGCCACAAGTGGCATCAAGCAGACTATGAACACTCAGGTCTAAACCTTGTCTTTCGAAGTCGGAGCTTATCCAAGCTCCGCTCACCTCTCCTCATCCTATTGGATATTGCATCCGAGATAGTGCTAAGTTAACCAATATCGGGCGGTTTCGGCACCTGATAGCGTTGGACTGTAGTCATATTGCGCCGGGTCAAAATATTGAATCCAGCCATGAGGAATAGAAGTGATTCATTACACCAAAATTCTCTTAATCACTGTATTCATGACAGGGCTCTTAAGCGCCTGCAGCAGCGAAACCGTTATTCATGGAATTGATGAACGCGAAGCCAATCAAATCATCGAGCTCTTGACCGATCACAAACTACAAGCCAACAAGCTGATGATCGATTCAGGCCGTACCGTGAACTTCAACATCGTGGTTCCTGCAAGTGCTCGAGTGGATGCTATTCGGCTCTTAAACCGCTACGAAATGCCTCGGCGCAAAGACAAGGGATACACCGATGTCTTTGCCGAGGGAGGTTTGATTCCAACGTCCGCTGAAGAAAAAGCCAAAAAGCTGGCCGCACTCGAAGGTGAAATTGAAAAACAACTTAAACTCGTAGACGGCGTACTTGATGCTCAAGTTCAACTTGTCATTCCCGAAGAAAGCGCACTGCGAACTTCTGATGAGCAAAGACCGCAAACGACAGCCAGCGTTACACTGCGCTACTTGCCTGGCGCAGGTGGTGAAAAGCCTCTTAGCGAGCCTCAAATCCAACAGCTCGTAGCCGCCGGCGTTGAAAACCTTACCTCCGACAGGGTCTACCCACTCTTGATTCCCGTGATGCCAACGGTGGCCTCCGCGGAGATGGCTGCAATGGGCGCTCAAATCGGAAACTCTTGGGCAACTAAATTCTCGAAACAGAACCTGAACCTTCTTACCGGATTTTTCGTTCTGGCATTTCTTGGCATTACCAGCCTTCTCATCTTTTCCCAGATCCGTCTCAAAACAGTACGCGGCAAATTAACTCGTCTTCAAGCACAAATCATGAAAGCTCAACAGCGCCAAGGCGGTGAGAGCTTACCTCCGCCAAGTTGAGTTAACACCCGATGCACCCTTTTTTCGAGCCGCTCTCTGAACGAGATGCCATGCTCCTCATCACGACACTCACCGTGGGTGGACGCGATGAACTCAAGCTCCTCGACTATCTACCCGAGCACAAACGTGGTGCTATTCAAGAAAAAGCACAAGCGCTCTTAAATGTTGAGCGTGAAAAACGCGTGAACTTCATGGTCAATCAACTCCAAGAAGCCCTACGCAATAAAAGTAATCGAGGCATCGAGCGCATCGACCCTTCCTGGCTCTCTTACGAATTACAAAACGAATCACCGCGTATTGTGGGCTCAGTGCTCATAAGCCTGCCATCCAAAACGATTAAGTCCGTCGTCAGGCGCCTTCCACCGGCCACCCGAGATGCCATGCCACCCAAACGACAGATGGCAAAAATCAAACCGCAGATCCTTGAGACTGTACAGCAAATGTTTGAAGCTCGGTTTTTCCCAATGCCGAACCAAGGCGCGCTTAAAGAATTTACGTTTCAGGATTTAATCCGGTTTGACCGCAAAGAGCTGGCCATATTAATGCGTAAAGCGGGGCTTGCTGAACTTGGACAAGCTTTTGTCTCAGTCGGAAAAATGGCGTTGATCGATTTATGCCGGCAGCTGCCTACCGAGCAAACTGAAGAGCTTATTTTGGCCGTTAAAAAGGCCACCATTGGAGACCCGCTGGAGCTTAAAAGCGCGCAGCGATTTCTATCCCGGGTCGCAACGGACTTCACCACCTACGACGACTTCTTTCATAAAGCGGGCCTTTGGCGAATGGCTAAAAGTTGCCTCGGACTTCCCGAAGATTTTGCGATGGCTTTTTCTCAAAGATTACCGCGAGAACCAGGCCTTCTCTTTCGGCGTATGGTCAAGATTGCCCAAAGCATGGAAGATATGAGCAAAGCTTTAATTCTCAATTTCCAAGATGCTGTGTTGGCGGAAATCCCTGAGTTGCTTGCCCGCGGTAAATTAGACGCCAAATGGGCCGATCACCCTCTTCGATTCCACAATCCCGATAGATTTCAGACCCCGGCGGAGCCCAATTTCACTTCGAAAGAAGATGAATCCGATAATCCGGACGAGAATGAAGCCTGATCCTTCCAAGATGCTCCGGCTCGTGGCAGAATCGGACTATGGGAAAAGTAATCAAACGCAGCAGCACCGACGCCTCTGAATCATCTGGAGGACAGGAGTTCTCCGACGTGGGTCGACGCGCTCCAATTATTGAACGCTCCACCATTGAAGCACGCTCCCAAGCTGATGAGATCCGAGACAAGGCTCAAGAGGAAGCATCCCAGCTGCTTGAAAACGCGCGCACCGAGGCCGATGCACTTCGCGCCCAAGCACGTGAAGAAGGCTACGCCGAAGGACGCAACCAAGGGGCAAGCGAGCTAAGCGAAGTGGTCGCTAAAAGTAGCCTCAGACTCCAACAAATCGAAACGCAGCTGGTCGCACAAGTTAAAGATCTCTCGCTTGGTATTGCTCGTAAAATACTCGGCCGCGAACTCGCTACCCGCCCCGAGGCGGTCGTCGAACTCGTCAAAGAAGCACTCGTCGAAAAAGCGCGGCAAAGACGCGAAATTTCCCTGAGAGTAAACCCTGAAGATATGGAGATCATCCGCGAAAATCGCAGCGCTCTTATCGAAGTGCTCAGTCGAGCCAAAGAAATCAGCATACGCGAAGATCCTGATGTAGCCCGTTACGGCGTGGTGATTGAAACAGATGCCGGAACCATCGACGCACAACTCGAAACCCAACTCGATGTGATTGAGGGAGTCTTGCGACAAGTTCGCTAAGCACAACACCATGAGCGATTTAGAAGCACCCATCATCGATATCAGCCGCTACCTAGCAGCAGTAGAAGAAGCCGAAACCATTAGTGTCAGAGGCCGCGTCACCGAAGTGACCGGACTCGTTATCAAGGCCATGATTCCTGGCGTACGCATCGGTGAGATGTGCTTTGTAGACAACGGCGGCGGAGAGCGCATTGTTTGCGAAGTGGTTGGATTTCGCGATGAAACGGTCATGCTCATGCCCTTGGGCGAAGCCCACGGCGTTGGACCAGACAGTGAAGTGATTGCGACCGGTAAACCATTTTCCATCAAGTGTGGCTGGGGACTGCTTGGCCGGGTGCTCGATGGGCTCGGAAGACCTATCGACTCAGGCTCTTCTCTTGAAGGCTTGCCCGATCTTGAAGATTGGGCCGTTGAACGCGAATGCCCCGATCCCATGAAGAGAATGCGGATCAGCGAAACCATTGCCATGGGTGTGCGCGCCATTGACGGGCTCCTCACGGTTGGGCTTGGCCAGCGTATTGGTCTCTTCGCCGGCTCCGGTGTGGGTAAATCAACTCTTATGGGTCAAATCGCACGTAATACCGAAGCTGAAGTCGTGGTCTGTTGCCTCATTGGTGAGCGAGGCCGTGAAGTTCGTGACTTCATCGAGGAAGCTCTCGGAGAAGAGGGGCTCAAAAAAGCGGTGGTCGTGGTTGCCACATCCAACTCACCCTCTCTCGTTCGACTCAAATCTGCCTTCGTCGCGACATCCATCGCAGAATGGTTTCGTGACCAAGGGAAAAAAGTAGTCTTCATGATGGATAGCTCCACGCGTTTTGCGAGAGCCCAGCGCGAAATCGGTCTTGCCATTGGTGAGCCGCCCGCACGGCAAGGTTATCCACCCAGCGTGTTTTACCAAATCCCTCGTCTTATGGAGCGTACCGGCAACAATGAGCATGGCTCCATCACCGCGCTTTACACCATCTTGGTTCAAGGCGGAGATATGGAAGAGCCTATTGCCGATGAAGTACGTGGTATTCTCGATGGCCACATCATCTTAAATCGCGAACTCGGCGCCCGTAACCACTGGCCTGCCATTGATATCCTTCCCTCACTCTCACGGGTCATGAATGGGATTGTTCAGGACCAGCACAACGCTGCGGCGGCCAAACTACGAGAAGTACTTGCCAACTACGAAAAGCAGCGCGATCTGATTCTACTCGGTGCATACCAATATGGGACCGATCCCAAAACCGACTACGCCATCGACAAAATTGACGAAGTCGAAGCGTTTTTGAAACAAGGCGTGGTGGAATGCGACGATTACGAAACGACCATTGGTAAGCTCGTACAACTCTTTGGCGACAGTCTCTAATTAAGTCATGGCCAAGCAACCCGAGTATCGCCTTGAAACACTTTTGGGCCTGCGTGAAAAAGCCAAAAGCGAAGCCGAACGGCATCTGGGTGACTGCCTTAGAATCCTCAAAGAAGAAGAAGAGCGCTTAGCCGAGATGGAAGCTGAACTCAGGCGTATGATTGCAAGCCGTGAAGCAAAAAGCCGCGAATACGCAGAAAAACAAATGCGCGGTGAGATGAGCGCTCAAGCGATGATTGGTGCCCAGGCCTATATCGAACGCATGAAGGAGCTTGAAGAAGGCCAAGAGCGCGCAATCGACGGACAAAAGCGGGTCGTAGACAATAAAAAGCAAGATGTCGATCAAGCACGTGCTCTCTTGGTAGAGGCCAATCAAGAACTTAAAGCTCTTGAAAAACATAAAGAAAAATGGGCCGAAAAAGTGAAAAAAGAGCGCATGGCCAAAGAAGAAGCAGATCTCGATGAGCTCGCTCAAACGATGTATCTGGGACGTGACAAAGACTAACGCGACGCGTTGCAACAAATTCAGCCGCCTATAGGCTATAGTGTGAATGTGGGTCAGAGAGAGCACCTTCGCGGAGAAGCAATATGAGCCGGGTCAAAGACAATCGAGATGCTGAACGTATTCAGGAACAAAAGCGCCTCGAAAAAGACAATCAAGCCAAAGACAGGCAAAAATCCGATAAGTTCTCGCGCATGATGAACCAGCGCCGCGGTGGTGAACAAAAAGGTCCCACTCATCAAACCGCTCGCCAACCGGCTCAAACACCTCAAAAAGCCAAGACAGGTGCTTCCAATGCACTGATGGCCCGCCAAGGCATCGCCAGTAACCGCTTTGCTGCTGCCCTTCAAAAGCAGGGCTCCGAAAACCTACAACACTCCGAGACTCTCAGCACCGACCGAGGTGGTGAAATGCTTGAGAAGCGGGTTGAAACAGCCGAACACCAAGATACCAAAGAAACCCAACGACTCGACGGCCAACAAGACCGAGTTGAAGCAGTCGACCGCGATGACGGCAAAGGCAAAGGACAAAGCGGTAAAGGCGATGGTGACGGAAGCCAAGGCGGCGGCTCAGGCCAAGAGAAGCGAGATGGTCAGGGTCAAAACCAAGGCCAACCGACTGCAGTTGCGGCTCTTTCTGGAGAGGCTCCAGCCGGCGAGGTAAATGCCAGCAACCAGCCTCAGATTCCTCAAAATATTCTCCAAGAAATCGTAAACCGAGTATTTGTAGGAGCCAGCACCGAAGGGCTCACTCAATTCCATGTCGAATTCAAAGAAGAGGTTCTCGGCGGGTTGCGGCTCGAAATCAGTGCCAAAGACGGAAAAATTAGCGCCAAGTTCATCACCAGCGATAAAAATATTGGTCGTTTACTCAAAGCAAGCGAAGGCCAGCTCTCACGAGCGTTCGGCCATAAAGGCATGAGCCTTGAACGACTTGATGTCGAAACACGCTGACCGCTTTCCCTATCCCCGTATGTCCTGCTATCACCTTGTAATGGGAAGTGATTCATCACTTTCGGTGAACAAACGCAGGATACCATGACTTCAGTCAAACCTTTTCAATTCAAAAACCTGCCAAGCTACAGCCGGGCCCAGGCTAATTGCCTGCAAAGCCTTTCCGCATATTTAAGCCAACGTCCTTTCCAAAGCGGCTTTCGCAGCCACATTTGTGAAATCCTTCAAGCCGCTCTGAAAGTTCCAGCCAAACTCTCCGGGGTGGATATTCAACCATTGGATACCCAAGCCCTGAAGAAGATGCTGCCTGCGCAAGGTTGTTTCGCGCTCCTGGGTGCAGCCCCTGGAACCCATAAGATTATCGCCGACCTAGATTCGACACTGGTCACTCAAGCCATTGACCGCCTACTCGGAGGCGACGGACAAACGGAAGTGATTCGCCGCAACCTTACCCAAGTCGAGCAAGGTGTCGTATCCTTTATGCTCCTCAAGCTTATCGGAGCATTTTACGACGGCTGGACAAGCGGCCGTGAGATTGCCTTGACCTTGGACGATTTCTTGGGCACCCGCGAGGAACTCGAAGATATCATCGAAGACGATACCGATTATTACCTGCTTGGCCTCAAAGCTAGCCTTGGTGATTGCATCGGTTACGCCCGCATTCTTTTGCCTGCGCATTTCATCGACACCTTCTCAAAACCAGTTGCTCAATCAGGCGGCACTCCTGAAGAACATGAGTACATGCGCCAGACTCTTCGACAAATTGCAGACCATGAAGTTGAGTTAAAAGTTGAAGCCGGCCGACTTGAGCTTTCCTCTGAAGACATTGCCACGCTTGAAGCAGGCGATATTATTATCCTCGAAAATCATCAGCTCGCGCTGAGCCCCGAAGGGCCAACCGGTAATATTTCCGCTCACATTGGCGAAGGTAAAAACGGTTGTCTTCAAGGCCAATTGCAAATCGCCGAAGGCCAACTCAAGTTCGCCATTTCACAAATCCTTGTTCAAGAACAACCGATTGAGGCACCCATGACAGATGAACTAAACGATGAGCCGACCATTCAAGAAGCAACTGACAACCTTCCAGAAACCGAAGGGCTTCTGAGAGACATCGATGCGCCAGTGGTCATTGAGCTTGGAAGACTTAAAATGAATACCGCTCAAGTTACGCGACTTAAGTCCGGCCAAATCCTGCGTCTTTCACGCAACGCCAACGATCCAGTGGACCTCGTGGTCAACGACAAAATTTTTGCACGCGGCGAACTCGTGGAAATCGACGGTGAGCTCGGTGTTCGACTTGTTCACGTGACCGGCGTTTCATAAGGCCTTTATCTCAATATGCTTAAACCATTACTCATTGCCGCAGCCCTCATGCTCGCACCTGCTGGACCCGGTGCGCAGAAAACCGGCGTGGCAACACCCAAAGCTGAGGCCACTCAAGCTCCAACCAAAGCGGCGCCTGCTCTCACGGTAAAAGCGGCGCCCGGAGCCACTGATACAGCGGCCATTGACCTAAACGCAGACAGTCCTCCCCCCACATCCTGGGATAACGCCCAAGGCAAGGACGTAGCCGGCAGCTCAACCACCGCCGTCGATGAAAACACCCTGGCAGAGCAGCTCTTACAGACTCTCATTGCTCTGGTTTTTGTTTGCCTGCTTATCTACCTTGTCGGGCGCTTCGGACTCTCTAGGCTTACCTCCCTGCGTACCGGCGCCCCTACCCAAACGCTCAACCTCAACGAAAAACTCAGCCTCGATGCCAAGAACGCCCTCTACGTTGTTGAAGTTAAAGGCCGAGGGAAATTACTTTTAGGCGGCGGTGACCAAGGCTTAAACCTCATTTGTAACCTTGATGAAGACTCTGCTTTTGAAAAGTCGATGAACCGGACCCAAAGCCCCTTAGTGGATTCTACCCCGGGCGCTGAGGTACAAAGGGAACAACATGGTTAACGCTCTTCAGAACTCAAAAGGGTTCGCAAGCATGATCCGTTGGTGGTCCTGGTTGCTAACAACGAGTATTGTCTTCTACTCACAGAACGCTTTCGCGCAGAAAGTGTCCGAAATCTTCGACAAAGACAGCGTGACCAACCGTCCGCTCCTTCTCTTAACGGCTCTTGCTGGTCTTGCCATCGTGCCATTCGCACTGATGATGGTGACCTCCTTTGTAAAAATTGCAGTTGTTTTATCGATTGTTCGACAAGCCATCGGTACACAGCAGATCCCACCGACTCAGGTCATTACGGGTCTTTCTATTGTACTTACCGTCTACATTATGATGCCGGTCGGGCTTGAGATTTACCACAACGCTCAAGAAACCATTTTACAAGAAAGCCCCAGCGGCGAGCCGATGAAGATGACCGACCTAAGCGTGGACCAAATCGTTGGGCTCAGCGACCAAGCCCAAGGGCCTATGCGTAACTTTCTGATGAAACACGCTCACCTTAAAGACCGCGATATGTTCTACAAGCTTGCTTGGCGGATGCGTATGCCCAAAGACAGGGCCACGCTCACAGATAAAGATTGGAGTATAATTATTCCAGCCTTCGTGATCAGTGAGCTCAAAGAAGCTTTTCAAATTGGCTTTATTCTATTTGTACCTTTTCTCGTCGTCGACATGGTGGTGGCCAATATTCTCATGGCCCTCGGCATGCAGATGCTTTCGCCGACCACGATTTCCTTGCCGTTTAAGGTTCTCCTATTTGTTCTGGTCGATGGCTGGTACCTGATTACCAAGGGACTTGTTGTCGGTTATCAATAAACCGAGGAGAGTGAAGTTATGGATCAGCAGGTACTCGATTTCATTTTGCGGATCACCAATGAAGGTCTGCTCATGATTATCGTTGTCTGCGGACCTCCTATCATTTTAAGTATGATTGTCGGCCTCACCGTTTCTCTTTTCCAAGCAGTGACCCAGCTCCAGGAAGCCACCCTCACCTTTGTACCGAAGATGATTGTAATCTTCGGTGTACTCGCCGCTCTTGGCCCCTGGCTTGGCGGAACGCTTCTGAACTTCGCACGTCTTTGCTTTGAGCGATTCCCAGAATTTATCTTTTAAGGATCTGCGCTCATGGAACAGCTCCTTGCCCTGGTTGGGGAAAAACTAAACTACACGCAAGAGCTCCTGATGGTGGCTCTTATTCTCGGCCGTACGATGCCGATGATTATGTTAACCCCATTTCTAGGCGGACAAGTGATGCCTACGGAAGTGAAAATGGGTCTCGGTGTACTGCTCACCGTTTTAATTTGGCCAACCGCCACCATGGCTATTTCCGGATCCGTGCCCTTTACCGCTGTTGGCTTCTTTTTCCTCATGCTCAAAGAAGCATTTATCGGTATGGCCATCGGGTTTATGAACGCCCACATTTTTTATGCGATGGATATGGCCGGGCGCCTCATCGATACGGTCCGCGGGACAAGTATGTCTGAAGTCATGGTGCCGCACTCCAAACAGCGCGCCACACCCACTGGCAGCATGTATTACCAGCTATTACTCGTCATCTTCTTTATTTTAGGTGGGCACCACGTATTCCTAGAGGGCTACTTTATGTCCTTTGCGAGCATACCCATCAACGAGACGCTGGCCATCGGTGCCGGGTTTGAACCCTTCGTAAACTACATGGTGCGAATGACTGCCAATATACTACTGGTTGCAGTCACTCTTGCGGCTCCCGTGATTGCTGCAACATTTATCACCGATGTCGTGTTCGGAATTTTAAACCGCGTCGCCCCTCAATTAAACGCTTACTTTATGTCTATGCCCGTTAAGGCATTGGGCGGTGTCATCATTATTTTCATCTCACTCGGCGCGATTGTCGGAAACTTTGAAGTCTATTCAGAGTGGGCGGTGGTCGCCACCCAAAGCACCATCGATTACCTTGCTGCGACAATGGATTAAACAATGAGTGACGGCGGAACTGGCGAAAAAACAGAAGAGCCCACCCCGGAGCGGCTTCGTAAACTGCGAAAGGAAGGTAACGTTCCCAAAAGCCAGGATGTTACCAGTGCCGTTTCATTCATCATCGTCTTTGTGGTGCTCGCTGGCTCACTGCCCTACATCACCGATCATTTTAGTGAACTTTTTGAAACGGCTCTAAGAGCCATCGTCTCGAAAGAAACTGAGGGCGTTATCGCTCACCGGCTGCTCGTTCAGGGCATTGTGACGATGGCCAAAGCCTGTGCTCCGATCCTTGGCGCAGCCTTTGTACTCGGCATGGCGATGAACCTTGCCCAAGTTGGATTTATGTTTACCACCAAGCCGATCACACCAGACATCAAAAAGCTCAACCCGGTTCAGGGATTTAAAAACCTGGTGAACATGAAGAAGATGGTCGAACTCCTTAAAACCATCGTTAAATTCACGGTCATCAGCTGGCTTTCGTACGCTGCGCTCAAAGATGCAATCCGAGACGTCATTTTGATCATCCGAAGTGACCTCTTCATCGGTATGAAGGTTATTGGCTCGATCATCTGGACGTTCTGCCTCAAAATAGGGGCAGTCTTTGTAATCATTGCCGCCTTCGATGCGATCTATCAGAAGCTGCGGTACATGAAGGACAACCGGATGTCGAAGTACGACATCAAGCAGGAGTACAAACAGTCCGAAGGGGACCCTCAACAAAAGGCGGAGCGAAAACAGCTCCACCGGGAAATGATTAACTCCGGAGGTTCTGGAGCAGTCAAGAATGCGGATGTTGTTGTGAGAAATCCAGACCACATTGCAGTGGCTTTAAAATACGATGAAGAAAAGGAAAGTGCCGCTCCCAAAGTGGTCGCTAAAGGCCAAAGAATCTGGGCGCAGAAGATTCTGGAAGAAGCACGCCATTACGGGGTGCCCATTGTTCGTAATGTTCCGCTCGCCCAGGCCCTCAATAAGGTTGATGTTGGCGACGAGATCCCCGAAGAACTCTACGATGCAGTGGCGGAAGTACTTAATTTTGTTTATAATTTAGCCGAAGAGCAAAAAGCGCGGCAAAATCCGAGAAAACATTTACAACCCGGACCCGGGAAATCGGTGTAGGTAAGAAGCTATGGCAAACAATACGATCAGCTACAATCGATTCTCAGCCCTACCGGCGAACATCGCTCACTACGGCACAACCAGTGAAGAACTCGCACTCCAAAAGGGTGCGCCGGATCCAGATCCTGTTCTCTCACCTATGGCCGATGCGGTTGTTCCTGCTAGACAGCTCGCTTTGAGCCGAGCAGGCTCTGATAAGCTGCGTTTGGCCAATCCAAGCCAGCCCATGGCCAACCCCTATGAAGGGCGTAAGCCCAACCTCGTCCACAGCCGACACGCCGTCACCAAGCTTGCTGGTCCTGTAGTCGAGCAGCTTAAGAACCTCGTGAATACTGGCGCAGTGGTTGAAGGCAATGTGCAGCATCAGATGATGCATTCACTTAAGCGAGTGGCTTCTTTGACCACTTTTCTCGATCAACAAAATAAAATGGTCGATACCATCTACGCGCGGACCCTCAGCGTCAGCAAAGGCTAAGCTGCCTTAAAAGCCAACGGCCACGAAGCCCTGCCCACTCTCTACATCCCCTCAAAGCCATGATATGAATTGCATTATGAGCGATGTGGAACCAAAAACTTTAGATCCCCTTACCAAGCGCCTGCATAAACTCACCGAAGAGTGGAGTCAGGGACGGGTAAGCCTTAAAGAAATCGTTGGACTCTCACCCGAAGAGCTCTATGCCATCGCAGACCAGGGATATCTTTTCTTTCTCCAGGGCAAGATTCAGCCCGCCCAGGTCATTTTTGAAGGCCTTGTCGCCATTGATCCAAGGAACGCCTATTATTACAGGGCCTTAGGAGCAATATACTGGCAGCAACAAGAGGCTCAAAAGGCCTTGCGGCAATTTACCTACGCCATTCGGGTAGCCCCGCACGACGTATCGTCCTACGTCAACCGAGCTGAAGTCTTTGTCGCCAGCAAGCAATTTGAAGAAGCTCGCCAAGATCTGCATCAAGCGCTAAGCCGTGCTCGGCAAGAAGACCAGCCGCTGGTGAAGAAGGCAAATGCCATGATTCAGATGATTGCAAACCACGAATAACGCCATGCGTTAAAAAAAAATGCAAAGACAGGCCTCTCAGCCTTTGCGAAGCCGCCCCGATCTTTGTAAACTGCCAGCCCTCTGTGGACTGCGGACAGCTTAAGCGTCAAGTTGACATCCGGGTACACAGATTGTTAACTCCCTCCCGTTATCCCTCCGGAAACGGGGAGTTTTCACGAACCTTACGCCCTTTGGAGAAGTGCGCAAATGTCTCAATCCGAGCGCCGCAAAGCCACCAGTGACGATATCATTCTCGAGCTAGAGGATGCCTACAGTAAAGACCCTGGGAAGAATGTTGGGCCATTGGCCGAAGCATACATCGACTTCGGTCGCCCTAAAGATGCCATTCGCGTTTTGGAGAAGGATGGCAATGGCCAAGAGGATACACAAGTCCTTCTTGCCAAAGCTCTCTATGACAGTTTTCAAAATGCGAAAGCAGCCGAGACGATCAAAGCCGCAGTTCAAAAGGGTAACCTTGAGAAGAACCTGCGTGCTCAATTGCTTCTTGGCGAAATGGCATATGAAGAGAATCGTGCAGACGAAGCCAAAAAGCATCTTAAAGTTGCCTACGGCATCGATAACAATAACCGCAGAGCTGCTGAATTACTCAACACTCTAGGTGAAAAAGTTACGGTTCCTGAAGAGGAAGTTGAAGACGAAAACGTTAGAGGCTTCAACACCGAGGAAGAGCAGAATGAGAATTTAGGCAAAGCCATCGGCCAGATCCTATTAGGAATTATCATCTGCGGCGGACTTTTCTTCGCATACTACACCAGCGCTCAACGAGCACACGAAGCTAAAATGCTGGCAGTAGACTCAATTCCAATGCTTGAAAAAGGCGATGTTGAAAGCCTTCTCGACGCCGAGAAGAACTACGACAAGATTCTCGAATTGGAATCGTCAAACCGCTACGCATTGGCCGGTAAAGCTTACTTGCATGCACTCCTCTGGATAGAGCACGGAATGGACAGCTCTCGTCCTGACGCTGTAGATTTCGTGGAGCAAGCTGCTTCGGAAGAAATTATGAGTGCTGAGCGCTACGCAGCAGCAGTACTTACTGCAGTGGGTGACAAAGACTACGCCAAGGCAACACGCATCGCTGAAGAAGTGGCCGCAAGTGGTGGTATTTCTGACAAGCTTCAGTTCGCTCTCGGCTTAGCCCTTGAGCGACAAGGCAAGGTTCGCCTTGCTCGGGAAAACTTTCGGAAAGCACATGACGTAAAGTCTGGTGCGCCTCACTATGCATCGCATCTTGGTAACGCATACGATGCCGACGGTGACCGTAGAAACTCAAGTCTCTACTGGGCAAAATCAGCTCAAGCCAACAGTAACTTTGTGCCGGGTGCTACACGCGACTTAATCGCACGTATTCGCCAAGGTGAGACTGAGCTTAAAGTTGAAGAGACACTTAAGCGTCTCGAAGGATTTGGCGCTGAGCTTTTGGGTAAAACCGACAGAGCAGCCATCGCTATCACCCGCGCTGCCCTCGCGTTACGCGAAGGTCGCGGTGAAGCCGCAGTTAAAGCTGCTGATGAATCTATCGCAGCCGGCGGCGCTACTTCCTTTAGACTCTACTACAAAGGTCTCGGACACCTCGCAGCAGGCCAAGCAGAAGAAGGGTTCAAAGCCCTTAAGTCTGCTCAAGAAACCGAGACAGGCAGTAAGCTATACCTGACAGCACTCGTGAAGGCGTACACCGATGGTGGAAAATTTGAAGATGCTATCAAGCTTCTTCAAGCGCAGCCGAAGAAAGACCAAGCAGAGGCACCCTACCATGTTCAGCTTGGTGATGCTTTCCGAGCCAAGAAAGACTTCGACAACGCCAAAAAAGCGTACGAAAAAGCTCTTGAACTTCGCAAGGACTTTAGCGACGCACTCTTAGGAATGGCCATTCTCTTCTGGAACCAAAAGAAGAATGACGATGCCATCAAGTGGTTTGAAAAAGCAGCATCAGCCAAGAGCAAGTTCCCACAGGTATACGAAAACATCGGCATGATGTTTATTTCTATGGGTGCTACGACTGACGGCAACACACAGCTTGAAGAAGCTGAGCGTCAGTACATGGCAAAGAAAGCGGACAAAGTTGAACTCGCACGCTTCTACAAGCTCTGCGCAGATACAGTCACACCACGCTCATGGTCACTTGGTACCAAGTGGAAAGCAAAGTTGGACGCGCTTAAAGCGCCGCCAGCACCTGCTGCTGCTCCAAAATAAGATAAAATCTTAAAGATATATTCAGAAAAGAGCTGCGTAACCCGCAGCTCTTTTTTTAGGTTCCTACCTCGGTGTAAACATTGCGCCTCACCTGCTTCTTCTTCCAATAACGCTGTGGTGGTAAACACTTTGAACAAACGATCCACGTAAGGGGAGCACGAGAAGGCTCCAAGAGAATCCACAGCTCAGTGACCGTGGCCGCATACTTCTGTACTTTAAGCGGCCGTCAGCATCCCAGAAAGCCACCGCACCAGATGGACTGACATTGTCCGCCAAGTTGGTAACCAACTGTATCGCTAAGCCGGCTCCACAGGCCTTCATGGCCGTATTGCTAGAATCAGGAAGGGGTGAATGACCCCAAGGAAAACTCTTAAATCAGAGCCGCAAGCACCTGTTTCCCACTGGGCTTCGGTGGGGAACTCTTTGCCGTTCCATGCACAGAACGCTTAAACTTCTTCATAACTGACGTAATTTATCGGGTGGCTTAAACTCGCAGCTTGCAGCCCATCGAAAAACTACTTGGCTACGCACTCCCCTGCCTCTTCTTCATACCCTTCGATACACTCAAATCCACATTCAAAGGCCGGGAAGAGTTCATCACCAACCCCCATGCAATTCGCGGAGGAATTCGCAGGCACATCCAGCTCTGTGCAATCAACCGAGCTGGAGCCATTAAAGCAGTGTTCTACATCATTGTGCTCGTAACAACGTCCATCGACCTCGTGTTGACCCACTAGGCAGTTGCCCGGATCAGGTGTGTCACTACCGTCAGAAGTATCTCCGGCTTCTTCGGGAACACACTCCGACGAATTTGAATCACAGATAAACCCACTCGCACAATCATCTCCAGTGTCGCAGATATAGCCAGCACTTGATTCATCAGGCCATTCGTAAGCGCAGCCAGAACAAACGAGAACCAAGCTTAAAACGAGAACGCACTTCATCAAAAACTCCCTTGAAGTAAGAGGCCAGTATCACCTGCATAGGCATAGGGAGTCAGTGAAAGATTCCTACCCATTTCCGTAGGTGACGCGCTGGACTCATCATCGGAGAAAAACCATAGAGAAATTCCCGTGGCTGCAGCTGCCACCCCTGTCACCAAAAATATATTCGTTAACATAGATGCCGTCTTACCATCACCTATCGCACGCTGTGCTCCCGCATTACGACTTATTGATAAGTCGTATTGAGACTTCGCCTCTAAACCAAAATAAGTAGCCGTCCCAAGAAGCGCCGCCCCCGTTCCCATCATCACCCAAGACCAGGTCGAAGGCCCTGAGAATGACGACTGCGTCGCATCACTTTTCAGAACTTGAATCGGCGCTGCCCGTGGGGCAATGTCGGTGTAGCTCGTTTTTGAGCGAACCTTTACCCAAAGAGCCTCAAGCGCCTGCTTGGCTCCTCTACGATATTCATTGGGATCTTTCTTGAGATTGGTACTGATTCGGCCAACGACCTCAGCCTTCCTAACATCCAGCAGCGTTAGCGAAATCATAAGGTCATCACCCAAGCCGGTCACCCGTGGGTAAAGCAACTCATCGACCCCTATGGTACCACCAATTTCAGCCAAACAACTCATCTCAGAGCAGTCAAATGCTTGTCTTGTTTGCTCAAAACCGAGCATCGCTTCGATATCACGCATCGTGATGACGCGGCGATTCTCAATCCTCCCCAGCTCAGCAGTGAGCAGTTCAGTAAAAATTTCAGGAGTCGCATTATCAACACCAACTCCCTGTACAGGTAAGAGTGCCAGTGAGCGTTTTTCTTGAGCCAACAGTGTGGTTGGTAACATCAGACAAAGTGCAGCGCACCAGAGAACTTTCATCACAATTTCCTAAGCTCTTGATCCAAACCCTTATGGAACCGCCACCCCCTACTCTGTAGGGACAACAAATTCTACAGGAAAAGTCTCCTCTGGAGCCATTAAGACAGGGTCCCAGCCCCCAGAGAGTTTTTTAAGTCGGCTTCCCACTTCGATACTCGTCAAATGATCTGCCCAAATAGGGAATCGGTGCTCTGTCCCGTCACGCCTCTTCACCACAGCAGTATCGGCTGCTTGGGCGTTGGGGCGCGGCTGAATCTTCACCACGGTGCCATACCAATTAGAGCTGTAACGCTTAAACATCTCTAGAAGTGGCTTGTCGGTATCGATGGGCGAAGCCTCAGCCAACGACCAGCTCCCAAGCTCTTTGCTAACCATCATCCCGGGGCGTACACCTTCAGCCGAAACCCACTCGGGGGGCCTATCGTGGAGCCCTAAAAAGACCTCACCCGTACGCACTTCAAGTACCACCGCTCGGTAATTATCGAGTAACTGATTGAGATAAGGAGCCACCAAAAAAGCTACCACAATAGCAATCAGCATCGGGCCGTATCGCTTAAGCGGCCCTTCCATCTTGAATTCATCTTCGTTGATATCATCACTCATGGCGAAATATTTAACACGGTGCTCTCGGAACTCAAACGGCGTAAGCCTCGAAACTAAACTTCTCGCTCAAGTAATCCCGCAAAACGTTGGTCAAAATGCAATGCAACGGAGCGAGTCTTAATATCCCGATGTTGAACCCGAATAACCTGGGCATAGGCTCGGCTGGAATCGACATCAGCTTCTTCACTTTCACCGGTGCGGCGATGCATCATCACTGCACTCTCAAAAATACTGGTGATACTACCGAGACCCGGTAACTCAATTCGATCCGGCGCATGATTTCCTTTTGGAAGCACCTGGCGCACCACTGCAGCGCTGCCACACTTTGCTACCTGACGAGCGATATCTCGTAGGCCCTGTTCGTAGCTTCGAAACCCCGCCTTCGATGAACCCGAAGCATCATGCGGCCTAAAATCCGCAATCAATAAGTCTGGTGGGTTGCGTACGCACTGAGATAAGACCTCCTCGAGCAACACCTCTTTACGGCAATGCATCAAAAGATTATCCCACCCAATGTCGTCGCGAGCTTTATCCAGCGCATACTCTTCTTTATCTGTCATCAAGCCTGCTTGAATTCGGTACCCGTTGACCTCTGAGGCACGCAAAATCAAACGGCCACGCAGCTGACGTTGGTTTAAACGATCAGAATAGTAGGCAACCTTCAGCCTCTTGTTCAAAGCGGCCAACACGGAACCTATCAATAAGGATGTTGCACCCACGCGCGGGCGGCTGGCAATAAGAGTCATGCACTCTCTGGCAAAGCCTCCCCGCATCGCATCATCGACCGATTGTAAGCCAGTACTAATAAAAGGAGATTTCTGCTCACTGCTCAGCCCACGACCTGAACGGTCCGGTTGGTTCACCACCTGATCACGGGTGATAAAACCAGGGTTTCGTTTTGCAAAATCATGCGGGTTCATAATTAAAATTGTCGATCAATCGCCCGACAGATTCAACCAAGAGTTCTGGACAATAATTCGTGATTCCGCCAAAAGCGTACTCAAGGTGTAGGACACGCGCCCATAGATAAACGGCGGTATGCAGAGGTTGAAGCATGACTCAAAACTCATTTTCGATTCACCAAACAAGTGCCTTTGAACTCTTACCCACACTTGGTGACGAGTCCATAGACTGCATCATTACCGATCCTCCCTACGAATCCTTGGAAAAACACCGGTCCGTTGGCACCACCACCCGGCTGAAAAAAAGCGATGCTTCCAGCAATGTTTGGTTCTCGGTGATTCCAAATAGTTCTTTCCCAGAGCTGATGCAGCAGATGTACCGGGTCCTTAAAAAGGATCGGCACTTCTACTTGTTCTGCGATCAAGAAACGATGTTTGCGGCCAAGCCCGCAGCGGAACAAGCCGGCTTTAAATTCTGGAAACCATTGGTTTGGGATAAATGCGCCATTGGCATGGGCTATCACTACAGGGCCCGTTACGAGTTCATCTTGTTCTTTGAAAAAGGTAAGCGCAAACTCAACAATCTATCGATTCCAGACATCCTGGCGCAAAAGCGCATTCACAATGGATACCCTACTGAAAAACCAGCCGACCTCATCAAAGTATTGATTGAACAAAGTACCCAAAGCGGCGAAATGATTTTAGATCCATTTATGGGCTCTGCCGCCACGGGCGAAGCCGCTCTTCAGGAGGGACGAAACTTTATCGGTTCTGATATTGCAGACTATGCATTGCAAACATCGACCCGGCGCTTAGGTCCACTTGGCCAACGCGTAGAACAGCTCGAAGAGCTTGGCGTCTTAGCGCCTCAGCTGGACCTCTTTTCCTAAAACAAAGGCAGCTGGCCCAAATCGGTCTTCACAGAAGTAAGAATCTGTAGGGCTTCTTTGTATTTACTTGGCTCACAATAAACCCGGTTCACGCCCGTCACTGTCGCAAATCGTTCAAACAAAGGCGTGTATTGCTCAATGGGGCTGATACGACCAATCTCTGGCTCTAAGACCATCAGTGGTGTCGATTTTTGAGATCCACGGACATATTTTGAAAGTACGCTCTTACTGCGGCTCTTGAAATAGTTCACGTTCGCAGCCTTCAGCCTCAAATCCAGCTCAGAGTCGACAGGCTCAGGTCCAAAATTATGCTGCTCAACCAGCATTCGATAAGGCCTGCGATTAGCAACGCATTGTGCCCAGCGGTCCGTAGACTGACGTAAATGATAGGTGAGATGCACATCGTCCGTTTGCAAATAGCCTTCGGTATCACCTGGCAGCTCATATTCACCCGACTCAAAAAATCGTCCCAACATATTATCAAAGCAAACGGGCGTGTGGTGGAGGTAAACCGCCAAAAACATATGATAACGCGCCAACAAGAAGTTCTCGAATGCCCAAACACCGCGATGCTTCAAAGCAAGTTGCCACTTCCCCGCTTCTTCAACCGCTGTAAGGTTGGCCGTTAACCACATATGGTCAAACTGGCCGTAACTAACTCCGCAGCAATATGCGTCGCGGCGCAGATAATCCATGCGGTCTGCATCCATCTCGCCAGAGACTATTTGGTGCATCAAAGGCAGAAGATTCTTACCGTCGAAAATAAACGCTCCGCTTTGCCCCGGAGGTTCAGTTCCCATAACCAGCGCTGCCAACACTTCACCGCTGATATCGAGGTCTCCAACCTGCCGATGAATCAAATCCGTAAGCTCGGAATCCACCAACAACTTCACAGTGTAATCTTCATGGGTTGCTTGACGGGAAGCATTGTTAACCCAGTCGCCGATATTCAATGCTGCCACTGATGGCATTACGCGCTCGGTAACATGGCTGAAGGGCGCATGCCCGATATCGTGAAACAAAACCGCGAGACGCAGCATTTGACGAAGACGGACATGCTCAAGCCGCGAAAGCTTGAGAGGCTCCATAATCTTCTCAGCCATAGTCGTTGCCATTTGCATGGCGCCTAAACTGTGGGCGTACCGGGTATGAGTCGCGCCAGGAAATGCCAGATGAGAAAAACCCAGTTGCTTAATATGTCGCAAGCGCTGAAATGGACGAGAGTCCACCAGCTTAATTTCAATGGGCGTTACATCGATGGTTCCGTGAATAGGATCATGGATGGATATCATTGTTTTGTCCGCAGCACTTCTTAAACTTCTTCCCACTGCCGCATGGACACGGATCGTTACGCCCTACTTTCGCTGTCTGGCGCTTCACCGTTTGCGGCTTCTCAGCTTTTTTCTGCGCCGGCCCTTTTCGCATTTGCTGGTCACGCAATTGCTTGGTCCGACGTGCTTCGAGTCTTGCTTCGTAATCTTCCTGCGTCTCGGTGGTAATAACAACCCGAGAAACCTTCTGCAGAACATCTCCCGCAATGGCCGCCATCATACTGGCAAAAAGGTTGTAACCTTCTTTCTTGTATTCCTGCTTTGGATCTTTCTGAGCATACCCGCGCAGACTAATACCTTCACGTAGATGATCCATCGCCCGAAGGTGCCCTTTCCAGAGCGAATCGATGGTTTGCAAGTAAATCACTCGAGCTACGCCATAGAAACCTTCTTTGGAATAGTCTGCAATTTTCTGATTCACCATCGTCTCAACGGTGGTATAAATCCGGTTTTCGAGTTCTTCACGGCTAAGCTCTGTGAGTTCTCCAATTTGAGCTTCAATACCAAATTGGTCTCGAACGAGCTCTTCGAGTAAATCGATGTTCCATTCGTCAAAATGGGTCTTGGCCGGGCAACATCGGCCCACCATCTGAATCACCACTTCTTCAATCAGATCGAGCACCAACTCTTCAGTCTCATCAACACCTGCGCCAATGACGCTGCGTCGAAGCTGATAAACCGATTTACGTTGCTCGTTCATGACGTCATCGTATTCAAGTAAGTGCTTACGAATATCGAAGTGGTGTCCTTCAACTTTTCGCTGAGCATTCTCAATACTCTTATTAACCCACTTGTGCTCAATGACTTCGCCCTCTTCCATACCCAGACGTTCCATCAAACCTTTAATCTTGTCGCCGCCAAAAATACGCATGAGGTCATCTTCAAGAGAGACGAAAAAGCGAGATGAACCCGGGTCACCTTGCCGGCCAGCACGTCCGCGAAGCTGATTATCAATTCGTCGTGATTCGTGGCGCTCTGTACCAATGATACAAAGGCCGCCGGCATCGAGGACTTCCTGCTTTTCTTTGGCGCATGTTGCGGTCGTCTGCTCAAGATGCTTGGTAAAAAGTTCACCGTCTGCATCCTCTGCATCACCTGCAGCCTGCTTTGCTAGAAAATCAGGGTTACCGCCCAAGAGAATATCTGTACCACGGCCCGCCATGTTGGTCGCAATGGTGACAGCACTCTTACTGCCTGCCTGAGCTACAATCTCAGCTTCTCGTTCGTGATACTTCGCGTTTAAAATGGCGTGACCAATTTTGCGGCGCTTCAAAGCTCGCGACAACACTTCCGACTTTTCAACGCTCACCGTACCGACTAGGCATGGCTGACCACGCTTGCTTCGGTCCATGATCTCATCGGCAATGGCTTCGAATTTTTCTTCTTCTGTTTTGAAAACCAAATCGTTTTCATCAAGTCTTGCTATCGGCTTGTTGGTTGGAATCACCAAGCATTCAAGATCGTAGATTTTCGCAAATTCTTCCGCCTCAGTTTCCGCCGTACCCGTCATACCGCCAAGCTTAAGATACATTCGGAAATAGTTTTGATATGTGATGGTTGCGAGCGTTTGGTTCTCGTTCTCAACCTTCACACCTTCTTTGGCTTCAACCGCCTGGTGCAAACCATCGGACCAACGTCGTCCATCCAAAACCCGGCCCGTGAACTCATCAATGATTTTCACTTTGCCTTCTTGAATCATGTAATCCACATCGCGGCGAAAGAGCGTGTGCGCGCGAAGGCCCTGATTCACGTGGTGCAAGAGCTCGATGTTGTCCGGCATATACAGGTTATCAATATTCAAACGTTTTTCGACTGCGGTGATACCGGCTTCCGTAAGAACGCTCGTGCGGCTCTTCTCGTCAACTGAGTAATCTTGCTCACGGCGAAGTCCGGGGATAATTTTATCAATGCGCAGATACTTCTCTGTATTATCTTCAGCCGGTCCACTGATAATCAAAGGCGTTCTCGCCTCATCAATAAGAATCGAATCGACCTCATCCACAATTGCAAAGTGGTGACCACGTTGCGTGTAGTCATCCAAAAAGAGCTTCATGTTGTCACGTAAGTAATCGAAACCAAATTCGCTGTTGGTTCCGTAAGTGACATGCGCATTATAAGCGGCTTGGCGTTGCTGATCGGAGCGGCCGTGCACAACCGTTCCTACATCGAGACCTAAGAAATTATAGACCTGCCCCATCCACTCAGCATCTCGTGTAGCCAAGTACTCGTTCACCGTAATGACGTGAACACCTCGGTGTGCCAGAGCGTTGAGATAAACAGGAAGGGTTGCGGCCAGAGTTTTACCTTCTCCGGTTTTCATTTCCGAAATATGGCCTTCGTGCAGAGAAATACCACCGACCATTTGCACATCGTAATGACGCATTCCCAACACACGCACGGAAGACTCACGGCATAACGCGAACGCTTCCGGTAAAAGCGGGTTTAGCGAATCGTCGATGCGCTTTCGCTCAAGCTTAAAAGCCTCCGGCGTAGGCGTGTAGGTAAACCGGCTTTCTGGATCCCCACCGAAACCCTTGTAGGCCTCAAGGTAGCGGTTGCGCAGGTCAGTCGACTTGGACTGCAAAGACGCATCGGGCAGAGCTTTGAACTTTGCTTCCAGGGAAGCAATTTGATCGACCATCCCACTGATTCGCTTAAGTTCGCGGTCGTTTTTACTCGGAATTATTTTCTGCCACCAGCCAGCCATAAGGGCGCTCCAATATCTTGATTTTTCTAGGGAAACCGTGGGCAAACTAAGCTTTGAGTAACCATCGGTCAAGGCCTGTATGCCCAAAGTAAGACGATACTCGAGATTGCCCAGCCCCTGCCGGCCTGAAAGCACACACTCAGCTAAATCTTTGCGTTGAGACCCTTGTTAAAGCAGATGACCATAACAAGTTTAAGTGCTGGTAATAAAACAACTAAATGTTTTCACGGCTCAAAATAAGTGAAGGCTCTTACGATCGGCGAGCTTTACTCGCTCTAGGCGACAACCTTCATCAGCCCTTCATCCTTTGAAGCTTGATCATTCTTTCAATCTAAGCTAGTAAGTAATTACTCACTTACTAATGTCGAGAAGTTGTACATGCGACCTAGAACCATCAGCGATGACGAAATCCTAAAAGTTGTTCGAAGTTGTGTGCTTCAAGATGGGCCAAATGTATCAACTCAAACCATCGCCGACCAAGCCGGGGTTTCCCAAGCCACGCTCTTCAAGCGCTTTGGCAACAAGGTACACTTAATCAGCCGGGCGCTCCTGCTTGGCATGGAAGCACCGAGATTCATCAAAACCCTTGAAGCAGATGTCGATCTTAACGAACCCAAAGCTCAGCTCTTGCGCATGGCGACCGGTATGCACGGCTTCTTCGAGAAAATGGTTCCTTGTTTTTCTGCTCTTCGAGCCGCCGGTATCGACCTTCCTGAAACCTTGTCGAAAGAAGCACCGCCGGTGCGCGCCCGCCTTGCCATCGAAGAATGGATT
>JABJBS010000179.1 GCA_018668695.1 Deltaproteobacteria bacterium | reverse complement strand
GCTTGGCTGAGACGGCGCACCTTTTGGTGGGAGACTTTAATCTAGACGGCCGTGAGCATTTAGATTTTTTGGTTCGATTCTCTGATTTTTATGATGCTCATATTGGAAGTGATGTCACATCGAGTGATGTGTGGCGCGATAAGCGAGCCCGGCTTTTAGATTATGTCTTTTCGAATAAGAAGCTGGTTGGCACCTGCGCGCAGGTCCTGCGTGGAGTCTATTTATCAGACCATTCGCCAATCATGTTTAGAATGACGCCAGGGCTAAAGCTCGAATAGCATATTGAGGAAAAGTTGAAGTTCGCCGGGCTTACGGTCCCGCGTCTGAATGAACTCTACGGGTTTATGGGGCGTGCTGGGAGTCACCCGAATGCCCCAGAGGGGTCTGATGCTACTTGGTATCATGGCGTACCTGATGTCGCCGAGCACGAACTCTTCTCCCGGGTGGAGCACAAGGAAATTGTCGGTGAGATTTTGAAACCGGGCGATGCCTTGTTGGTGCTCAGATGGCTGAGTGAGTTCAGGGAAAACATCATCTACTTCGAGGCGAGCAATGCCTGATCCCGTATAAATATGCGGGATAGAGAACCACCCAACCCGTATAGCATCCACATAGAAGATGCCATCATGCTCATACACTGACCGGTGAAGAACATTGTTGGCAAAGCTTGGCTTGATGACTGAGCGTTCAGGGTAGTGGCCACGTGTTGCAACGAGCGAACCTTGTTCATCAATCGCAATGTTGTGCTGGTGCAGGCACAAGAAAAGGTAAAGTAAACCCCACGTGGTACCGAGGATGGCCGAGAATCGGCGCTTCTTAACGAAGCTCGTACAAGCCAATCCAATAATAGGAAGCGTGAAGAGCGGATCGACAACGGACACAATATTCCACGCTGTGCGTTCCATGGAAAACGGCCAAAGTAGATGCGTTCCGAAGCTTGTACAGGCGTCTAGGAGTCCGTGGGTTGAGTAGCCAAGAATGGCAAACCACCAAATGGAGTGCCAGCTCCATCGGCGAAGTGAGCCAAGCCAGATGAGCAGGGTAACCAGTGTGGCGCCGAACGGAATGAATGCCAGTGAGTGAGTAAAGTGACGGTGGATTTCTAAGGTGAGAAGTGGATCGGAGCTAACACCTAATAAGGTATCCAGATCGGCAGCCATACCAGATACCGCACCAACAAAAGCGGCTCGCTTGGTCAGTTGTTTTGGAGCCACGGCGAGCGCTACGATTGCACCGACAGAGGCTTGGGTCACCAGATCCACGAGGTCTCCTTGGGTGGGTTAAAGTTGCCACATGGATGAAGAAGATACAAACGTATGGGCTCGCACCGTAGGCAGCTGTGGGCTATAACGAGCCAAGTTAACATACAAGTTCGAAGGGGTATTTTGTGAAGTTCTGTAGCGCATGTGGGGAAAAGGTCGTTTACCGTGTGCCGGAGGGTGACAACCGTGAACGGGCGGTGTGTGAGGGCTGTGCTCGTATACATTACGAGAATCCGCGAATCATTGCCGGATGCCTGCCCATCTGGAAGGACAGCGTCCTCTTGTGCCGTAGGGCGATTGAACCCCAGCATGGTCTGTGGACCGTGCCGGCTGGGTTTATGGAGAAAGGGGAATCTTTGGAGGAGGGGGCTTTGCGCGAAACTTACGAGGAAGCCTTCGCAAAAGTAAAACTGGGGCCCCTTTTTGTTGTCTACAGTGTGCTTCACATCAGCCAGGTCCAAATGTTCTTTCTCGCGGACCTAAAGTCAGCAACCGACTTTAAACCTGGAATAGAAACCTTGGAAACGAAGCTTTTTAAGCTCGATGAGATCCCATGGGATGAGATTGCTTTTAGCGCGGTAACCTACGTGTTGCGCCGCTATGTTGAGCAAGGGCGCGAGGGGGTCGGTAAGATTCATATGGCGACCTTTGACAAAGCGCGTGATGGTTACTGAAACAAATCAATTAGCCCAGCGGCGCCGGTTTGTTCGACTCGCCATTCCCAATATCTTTGCCGCGGTTTTGGTGCCGGTGGCAGGACTCGTCGATATGGCCATGCTGGGTCACCTGGATAGCATCACGCACCTTG
>JABJBS010000178.1 GCA_018668695.1 Deltaproteobacteria bacterium | reverse complement strand
ACAATTCACAACTTCAAGACCTTCTGGCCTCACAAGTTGGTGAGTTGACCTCGCTCGTAGAGCAAATGGATGGGGTCACCACGACCAGCCGTGAAATGGTTCCGCTGATGCAGGACATGCTTGGGGCTCTAGAACAATTTATCGCGTTGGATGTTCCGTTTTTAGAGGATGAACGAAGTCAAAGGCTCATGCTCCTCAAGGAGATGATGGTCCGTGCGGATGTGACGCATTCGGAAAAGTTTCGACGTATCCTAGAAGCCTACCAAATTGAGAATGAATATGGACGCACCATTGAAACTTACCAAGCTAGCCTTCTTGGCAGCGAGAACCCTCGAACGGTTCAGTTTCTAAGAGTGGGGCGTGTGGTTCTCGTTTATCAAACGTTAGATGGTGAGGAGAGCGGTGTTTGGAATACGAAAACCCGCGCGTTTGAAGTACTCCCGGAAGAATACGGCCGTGCGATTACGAAGGGGATGCGTATTGCGCTCAAGCAAGCTCCACCCGACTTACTCCGTTTACCGTTGATGATGCCTGAGGGGGTTAAGTAATGCGTTACCTCCTGGGTATTTTTCTAAGCTCTACTTTGTTGGCGACCACGGCATTTGCCGCAGAGCCAGCGCGAGCGAAAAGTATGGACGAACTTCTGCGCAGAGTGGAAGCTGGCTGGAGAATAGATAAGTCACAGTCTGCCGACCGAGAGCAGATGTTTAAGCAAGCGCGCGAGCAACAAAAGAAGATGCTCGATGACGCGCTGAAGCTAAAGCGTAAGCTTGAGACTCAAAGTAAAGTGTTGGAAGAAAAGTTTCAGCAAAACGAACAGAGCATCGCTAAAGAACAATCAAACCTTCGTGACCGACTCGGTACAATGGGCGAACTCTTCGGAGTGATTCGCCAAGTTGCAGGAGACACCCGGAGTCAATTGAGCGAGTCCTTGATCAGTGCGCAATACCCAGGGCGTTTAGACGCGCTCAAGGTCATCGGCAAAGAGAGCACCACGCCTTCGATTGACGACTTGCGAAGCCTTTGGTTGGGACTGATGCAGGAAATGAAGGCATCGGGAGAAATTTCACGCTTTCAGGCTGCGGTCGTGGCGCCGACCGGAGAAGAGCGAGAGCAAACGGTGACGCGCGTCGGCCCGTTTAACGCCGTATCCAATGGAGCTTATTTACAATGGATGCCTGAAGTGCAGAAACTCTCTGAACTCGGTCGCCAGCCAGCTTCTCGTTACATGAGTAACTTGAATGAGCTCGAAACTGTCAACGGTCAACAAGTTCGGGCTGCAGTCGATCCTTCACGTGGCTCTATCTTATCTTTGCTGGTGCAAACCCCGAGTCTTCAAGAACGTCTAGAGTACGGAGGCTTGATTGGCTATTTGATTTTATCATTGGGTGGCCTCGCTTTGATCGGTGGACTGATGCGAATGGTTTACTTACTCCGTGTACGAGTTCTTGTGCGAGCGCAATGTAAGACCCAGACCGCTTCGGACGATAATCCGCTGGGCCGAGTCATGAAGGTTTACCAAGACAGCCCTGGCCTCGATACAGAGACCCTAGAACTGAAGCTTGATGAAGCTATCTTAAAAGAACAATCTACAATCGATTCATTCCTGTGGGCGATTAAAGTGGTGAGCGTTGCAGCTCCGCTGATGGGCTTGTTAGGTACGGTGACGGGTATGATTGAAACTTTTCAAGCCATCACGTTGTTTGGAACCGGTGATCCTAAATTGATGGCTGGCGGAATTTCAGAAGCTTTGGTCACTACGATGCTGGGGTTGATTGTGGCCATTCCGCTGGTTCTTCTACACAGCTGGTTGCGTACTTTAGCCCGCCGAATGATAGATCTATTGGGTGAACAAAGCAGCGGAATGGTTGCGCGTCAGGCGGAGGCCCGGGTCGGTGATTGAACGGCTTTCCCCCATACCTGAAACCCTCATAGGGTTTATTGAGCAGGGCGGCTGGGTTTTGGTTCCCATATTTATGGTTACCCTCGTTATGTGGACTCTCATTTTTGAAAAGTTAATTTATTTGGCAAAGGTCTACCCCGATCAATGCAAGGCCTACCAGGCCACATGGCGTCAACGAGAAGATAAAGAATCTTGGCATGCGCACCAAATTCGCAATGAGTTGATTTCTAAGCTTACACAAGATCTGCGACGTTCTGTTCCAATGATTAAATCATTGATTGCCCTCTGTCCTCTTTTGGGACTTCTTGGGACAGTGACCGGCATGATTGAAGTGTTCGACGTGTTGGCTATCGCAGGTTCGGGCAATGCACGGGCCATGGCTGAGGGCGTCTCACGGGCAACAATCCCTACGATGGCGGGTATGGTGGCTGCGTTGTCTGGTTTGTATTGGGCAGCTCGCCTTACTCGACGCGTTGAAAAAGAATCGCGGAAATTCTCAGACCAGCTGGAGCTTACCAATGCGTAAACGCTTCGGACAAGAAGAGCAGGATGATGACATCAACATGACCCCCATGTTGGACATTGTTTTTATTTTATTGATTTTCTTTATTGTCACCGCCTCTTTCGTGAAGGAATCCGGGATTGATATTCAACGGCCCTCCGCGGTGACTACAGAAAGTAAAGAGCAGGCCAGCATCGTGGTTGCCATCAATGAGGCAGGTGAAATCTGGATTGATAAGCGTGCTATTGATGTTCGTTCCGTGAGGGCGAATATCGAACGGTTAAGAGCGGAGAATCCTCAAGGTTCCGTCGTCATACAAGCCGATGAAAACTCTAAGAATGGTCTTTTGGTTCAAGTGATGGATGCTGCGAGGCAAGCTGGTGTGGAGAATGTATCCATTGCCACCATGGCGATGAACCAGTGATGACGCCAAGATGAAACGAATGACCCTTTCATTTATGGCAGCGTTATTTATGACGCTCGGACTTTTTCTCGTGATGGAATCACTTGTATCACTTGGGCAAGCATCATTTGAGAAGCCTCCTTCACCTTCCATGGTAGAGTTCATTCGCTTGAACCAGCACAGTGACCTGAATTTAAAGAACCGTGAATTACCGAAAAAAGAACCCCCTAAAACTCCCCCGGCTCGGCCGGCTATGGATTATTCTGAGAGCCAGCAATCTAATGATGTACCTCGCAGTGCCTTGAGAGTAGAGCGACCGGGCTTAAGCTCTGAACTCGGTTTAAAAGGTGGACTGGCTTTGGGGGATATGCCGATGGACCGCGACACTGTTCCGATTGTGCGCGTTGAACCCATGTATCCAGCACGCGCAGCTCAGCGCCGAATTGAGGGCTGGGTTATCGTTGAGTTTTCGATTGGGAAAATAGGAACGGTGAAAAACGTAAAAGTCGTAGACTCTGAACCCGGTACAGTTTTTGACCGGGCAGCTCTTAGCAGCGTGAGTAAGTGGAAGTATAAACCACGCGTGGACAACGGCGTTGCCGTGGCTACTCACGGTCATCAGACGAAGATAACATTCAAGTTAGATAATTAAAGTGAAGTCAGTCATCTTAAAATGGGGCGCGGGTGTGCTCCTCTTGATCGGTACTTGCGTTGCTACACCGCCAGGGAGCAGTGCGGGCCAAGCGTGGGCAAAGGATGAGGGGCGCAAGACAGTAAGCACCTGGACCTATAAGCGGTTGGAAGAGATTCAGGCAGATATCACGAAGGAGAGGTACCCAAGTGCCCTTAAGCGGCTAAAGTCCTTAAGTGAGAAGTCGAGATTGAATTCTCATGAGCGGGCGCTTTTATGGCAAATGTATGGGTTTACCTATTCGACATTGGGCAGGTACCAAGAAGCCTCTAAAGCTTTTGAGAAATGTTTGGCGCAGAAGTCCTTAAGTGGTCCGGCAACGCAGCATACTCGCTATAATTTGGCTCAGGCCTATCTTGCTTCTGAAGCTTACCCGAAAGCAGTGGAGCAGTTGGGCTTATGGTTAAAGGCAGCTGATAAACCGACGCCCGAGGTTTTCTACCTTTTGGCAGCCGCTCATATGCAACTTAAGCAGTTTCAAAAGGCGCTTCCTCATGCTCGCAAGGCAGTTGAGATGAAGCGTAAGCCAAGAGAGGCTTGGCTTAACCTTCTGATGTCTTTGCATTTTGAACTTAAGCAAATGCGCTCTGTCTTAGGCGTGTGTAAGCAATTGGTGAGCCTTTACCCGAAGCGTTCATATTGGCTTCAGCTCTCTGCGGTATACAACGAATTGGGCGATAGGAAGCGCGCGCTGGCCACTATGGAACTAGCCTACGCACAAGGCTACGTTAGTGAGTCCAGCGAAATCCTAAATTTGGTGAGTCTCTATCTAGATCAGGGAATACCATTTAAGGCCGGTGAGTTACTGGAGAATGAGTTACGCAGCGGCCGAGTGGACGCTTCATTAAATAATCTCAAAATGCTTTCAAGTGCTTGGTTGCAGTCAAGGGAGTCGGCGAGGGCTTGGGGTTCATTGGAGCGTGCATCAAAGCTTGATCCCACGGGGCAAACTGACGCGAAGCTTGCACAGCTTTATTTGGAGTCTGAGAAATGGAGTTTGGTTCACCGGTCGGCTCAAAAGGCTATCGAAAAAGGTGAACTGAAAAGACCGGGTGAAATCTATCTGATAAACGGGATTGCATTGATGTCTCTTAATAAGCCTCAGAAGGCGCGTCAGGCATTTAAAAAGGCACAAGGGTATCCAAAGCGTAGCAAGGCCGCAGGACAGTGGCTTAAGCATTTAAGAGGGCGGACGCCTTAGAGGTTGCCGGCAGCTTTGTAGATTTGGTTTAACCGGCTTTCTAGAAGCGTTGTTAAGAGCTTATGGTCGGTGATTAAAGAGCCCTCAAGCGTTTCACGGCAGTGGTTCTTAAACTCCTGAAGACCTTGATGGTCTTGAGCGGTTTTCACAGCTTTATCGATATATTCTTCTGGGCTCTTAGCGACCCAATCTTCCCGTCCAATATTTCTTAGATAGGTTGATGATATTCGCGAGGCGAAAAAATCACCTGAATGAGTGATGACGGGAATTCCCATCCAAAGTGCCTTCACGATATCGATACCGCCTCCAAAGGGAGAGCAGTCCAAGCAGATATCGATCTCTTCATAGAAAGCCGAATCGTTTCCCGAACCATTCTCTAGCGGTACCAAGTCGATGCGATGGCTTGGGATTCCGGCAGAAACAGCTTCACGAATCATTGCTCGATTAACATGAGGATCGGTGAAGGCGCTGTCTCGAAGCTTGAGCCGGCTACCGGGTACTTGCTGCAGGATTTTGGACCAATTTTTAATCATACGATGCGTAATCTTAGAACGTTTTTGAAATACGCCAAACGTTATTGATTGGTGGCTCACCGCCTCGTTGATATCCGGCAAATCGTCAGAAATTTTATAGGGCGCCCATACAGGAAGCTCGAGAATGTGTTCGGACCAGTCGTCACGCTCATTGAGAGGGATGAGGTTCCGATCTGCGATGACGAAGTCTAGATAGGGGAGTTGAAGTGAACGCGTGGTACATATCCAGCTACCTTGAAGCGAGGCAGGACGCATAGCCAAGAGGTCTAGCACTGAAGAGTGGTTGCTCATGGTTATCAATATATCGATTTCATCTTGGACCATCTGCCGGGCAATGGTCGCAGTATCGGGACCGATCGGTCGTATGGGTCCCGTCCATGAATCTTTGAGAGCCTCGTTGTCGGTATATAAATAAATGTCGAAGCGGTCGGCGTTATGGCCTTCCAAGACTGGAACCAAAACATTGAGCTTAGGGTTTCGAACGATATAGGCGACGCGCGGTTTCTCATGGTGATAGCGTGTCGGGTGAGTTGGGTGAGGACGGCTGTTGCAATAACGAATGGCAAATCGCTTATTGGCCTGTTCCACTTCCTGGGGCGCAATGGCTTCACTTTGCGCGAGCGCCTCCATCCGAATTTGATTGAAATCGGGGTTGTGGGGGAAACGGTCAGTAGCAATCAAAGAGGCTTGCCGAATGGCTTTAATATTACCTTGCTTCCATACGACTTGAAGCCAGCTATTGTGTAGGTTTTCATTATACGGATCTCGATCAACCAACCATTTAAGAATCCTGGCTGCTTTGGTGTATTGGTGGAACTCCGAGAGCACCGTAGCAAATTGATAAAAATATTGGATGTAGTCGTCGTGAGTGGTCAACGCGCCATGAAGAACGCTGAAGGCCCGTTCACGGTCGCCGAGATCGAGAAGCGCGCTGATAATAGCCAGTGCTGTCGCGGGCTTGTCGCTGTAGTTTTGAGCGAGGTGGGTAACGATGAGATGGCTTTGGCCTCGTTGTCGATAACTCTCTACCCACCAATAATGTGTTTGTACCAAAGATGGACTGATGCAAAAGGCGAGTTCAAAAATCTTACCCGCTTTTTCAAATTTTTCACCAGCAATGAGAATACGACCCATACAAATGAGGTAGTACGGATTTTTAGGTTCGATCTCGAGAGCCTGCTGGATAAATACAGTGGCGGTGTCGTATTGCTCTAAATGGAACAACGATTTCCCGAGTATATAATGAAGCTCTCCGAGGTGAGCACCTCTTCGCAACAATAACTGAGCACTGTTGTATGCTTGCGTAAATTCCCCTGATTCCAACAAGTCTTGAGCTTTGCGAATATCTCCGAGGAGCTGGTTATCCATGGTGTTGGTCGTATCAACTTGCATGTTTGGTCCTAGGCTTCACTTTTACAGAGTGTGTGGGGGATGAGATACTTCGTTGAATTCCTGTACCACTTCCATTCAAGAAAGGGCGCTGCGGTCATGGTGGCCATTCCAAAAGCCCCAAACAAGAATCTTTTCTCGCGTAAATCTTTAAGGATCTGATTCTTCCACATGGCCTTCATCATTTGCTTGCCGTTGTGCCAGACATCTTTTGGGCTCAGGGGTGATTGTATCAAGCTTTGCATTTGGCGCAGCGATTGCCATTGCAGAGTGATAATCGTGCTGACGCTGTCGCGGCGATATCGATACGCGGCCGCGCTGGGGTCATAGATTAAGAGGCCACCCTTTTTCCGAATACGCGAACTTAGCTCGATGTCCTCTTCGCCATTGTGCAGGTCCTGATTGTAACCGCCAATACCTAACAAGGCTTGTCGACGGTAAATTGTGTTGCCACCATGGAGAAGCTTGGGGTTGATGATCACCGACGCACCCTGGTTTTGATGCAAATGTAAGCACCGGTAGCGATTGGTGATGGAGTCGGTGTGCGTCTCAACCAGTGGTCCACCGGCGCCGATGACTTCGGAGTGCTTGCGCATTCGGTCAGACAGGATCTTGAGCCAGTCTTTCTGGGGAACAGAGTTGGCGTGGAGAGAGGCAACAAGGTCATATTTCGCGCTTTGCAAGGCAACGTTTTTGATCTGCGAGCGATTGAACGTTCCGGTCAAATGGACCAGTCGTATGTTGTAATTATAGCGTGCGGCTATAGCCTTAACTTCAGGCAAGTTACCGTTGTAGAGAAGTATGATCTCATCGGGTTTTTTCGTCTGGTTCAAAAGGCCGTCGAGACAGTACTTAAGTGCCCGGCTGGTCTCTAAAACTGGAATATAGACGCTAACACCTTGCACTCGGTTTCCCTTCCTCACGAGACACGGTTGCCGTTGATTAGATTAAGACTGGTTGAAGTGATTGGGTGCTGAAGCTTCCCCGTACTCTTTATCTCCCCGCCCTTACCTCTGCTCTCTTCGTGCAGTGGCTCCCGCTTTTAAGACATCGACCTTTTGGGAAACTTCTTGAGCGCTAATTGTTCGAAGAGGAGCGCAATGGCCTACCTGTCGATCAGAATAAGCTTTAAAACCCTAATTTACTGAAATGACTGTAAGTTTTGTTCCTCGACAACCTCAAGTCTAGGGCCAATGCGTCGATGTATCTGAGGAGCTTGAACAGGAGTTGCGTGATTTGTTGTTAGAGCAATCGGAAGCCGGAATAAAGGCAGCCCAAATTCAGGGCACTTTGGAAGAGGCCAGGAATCTGCGTCGCGGCGATGATCCGTTACAAGCCAGTAGATTGCTCATTAAGATTATCCGCCAAGATCCCACACATCACTACGCTTATGCTGAGTTGGCCGTGTCCCTCTTCACTTTAGGGCTCATGGACCGTGCGATTGGAGCATTCCGAGAAGCAGTCAGAATCAAAGACGACAACGAACTGTATTACGTAAATTTTTCAGCCATCTTGCACCATGCTGGCCACTTTGAGGAGTGCATAAGGATCGGCATGAAAGCGTTGGCGCTGAACCCCGCATCTGGGCTTGCACACATGAACCTTGGACTCTCCCATTTCTCATTGAGACATTGGGAGAAAGGAATTTACCATTTCGAGCAAGCAGTTCAGTACAATCCCAACAATTCGGGAGCGTGGATGAACCTCGGTCTTGGCTATGAGAATTTAGCCAGGGATGAAGAGGCTGAAGGTTGCTTTGAAAGAGCGCTCAAGCTTGAGCCGCAAAATAGTGAGATTAAGCTTAGCCTTGGCATCAACCGTTTGAAGAATGGACACTTCAAAGAAGGGTGGAAATACTTCTCCAGCCGGTTTGATTTTAAGCCCGCTTTGAACCTCATGGACGAGATTGAGTTGTGGACGGGGCAGAACCTAAGCGGCAAGACGATCCATCTCTATCCCGAGCAGGGCCTTGGAGACTTGGTCCAATTTATTCGATTTGCAAAAACGCTGAATGACCAAGGGGCTCGTGTGTTCGCCACCGTTCCTAGGAGTCTCAAAGAACTTTTAGCTACCGTGCCGGGAATAGAGCGTTGCTTTGCACCTGACGAACAACCGCCAGTGTGTGATTTTCAGTCGACGGTGATGGAGCTACCGCGATGGCTTGGAATTGATGCAAGCAATATGGTGTTGCCACAAGGCTACCTTGAAGCTCCAGTGCTCAGCCTCGAAAAGAGAGTAAAGCTTGAAAGCCTTGGGGATAATTTAAAGGTCGGCGTCGTTTGGGCCGGCAACCCCAGTCATATAAACGATTCTCGGCGCTCGATGTGTTTTGATGACATCGCGCCTTTGCTAAACATCGAGAAGCTTACGCTGGTCAATTTGCAGATGGGTGAGCGTGCAAATCAGTTGTGGAACCATCCCCAAGCGCAGGCTGTCATCAATGGGGTTGAAGAGGGCGTCTCGGCTCTCAGCACCGCATCTTTGGTAAAAGAGCTCGACTTGGTGATTACGGTGGATACCTTTGTTGCGCATCTATGTGGCGCGTTAGGCGTCCCCACTTGGATTCTTGTTGCGCGTAACCCCGATTGGCGCTGGCTTGGAAAAGGCAGCGAATCGGCTTGGTACAAGAGTGTTCGCCTCTTTAGGCAGGGCGAATCGTCATCCTGGGGACCTGTGGTCACTGAAGTTATCGAGGCCATCGCAAAGATGACTTTGGACCGCTGACCTCATCGAATCGTTTTCAATCTTGATTCGTGCTAGAACCATCGAATGTGGCTTTATCTTTTTCGTCATGGAATTGCTTGGGATCGCGAAGACCCTTTGTGTCCGCCCGATATTCAGAGACCCCTCACTGCTAAGGGTATTCAAAAAACCCGAGCCGCAGCTGCTGGGATTAAACGCATTGGACCAACTTTCAACAAGTTATGGGTGAGCCCTTACCTGCGTGCACAGCAAACGTTGGAGCAAGCCAGTGATGCTTTGGGTTTTCAAACACTCCGAACTGAAGTTTTCGATGATATGGTTCCCATGGGGAGTGTTACCCATTTTTTGAAGCGTGTTCGTTCTACGCAGGCGACTGGAATCTTTTGCATCGGCCACGCTCCGCATTTCGATGATGTTGTTCAGGAGGCGATTTGTAGCCGCAATGGGACTCTGCGTATAAAAAAGGCAGGGTTGGCTATTTTGAAGTATGAGAAAGAGCGCTTCGTACTTCACGAATGCTACACGCCGCGTATTTTGAGAATGATTGGCCGCTAGTCTCGAGGCCTCGTACCTGGTGCCCATTTTAAGTTGCGAAATGTTAAATTGATTCTGCCACGGTCAAGTCGTCCTGCTTTAGGAACCCCATGTCTCCAGGTGTGTTGAATCGTGCCGCCCATGACGATGAGGCTTCCACCTTCAAGTAAAATTGAAGTGGGTGCTTCTCCTTTTTTACTTTTCTTGCGCTTAAGCAAAAATCTCCGGTCGACGCCAAAAGATAAGGCGGCAATGACCGGATTGAGCCCCAGCTCACGTTCGTCATCCGCATGCATGCCCATGTTATCTCGGCCGTCTCGGTAGTAATTGAGCAGCACGTGGTTGAATGATTCACCCGTTTCCTCTTCAACTTGCTTTTGAATTTTCTGGAGAAGTGGGTGCATCGTGTACACAGGAAGGGTCTGCCCTGAGTAACGGTATTCGATATCTCCAGCCCAGGCGACAAGGCGGGGCTGCTTCACGGCCTTACCAAATACTTTGATATCCCGGTGCTCCCACTCAAGCTGGTCACGAAGGTTTCCAAAAATATCGGTGGCCTCATCGGGTT
>JABJBS010000177.1 GCA_018668695.1 Deltaproteobacteria bacterium | reverse complement strand
CAAAACCCACCAAGAGGCCTGCCAATACTAAATCAATGAGAGACCGGTCTACGGGACCACGGACACATTGCGGGTTAAATAAGGAACAGGCCAAGCCGCCCACTAAGAGCCCAGCGACAAAAGTAATGCGCCACCCCAGCTCTCGTCCTTTGGGCTTTATAAAAGTCCCAACGATTGCACTGATTCCCGCAACATGACCGTTAAGGGCAAGCAGCATCGAGGCAGAAAGCCCAATCAAACCGCCTCCTATGATGGCGTAAATGATGGATTGAGAATCGATGTACACTCTGTAGACTCCTTAAAGGCCAACCACATCCAAGGGTTTAGAGAGAATAGCTATATCAGGTGAGTTTTTGCCAGTGATAAAATGGGTGTGAGTAAACAAGGTTACTCTTCGGCAGTTTGTTCTTCACCAAACCTGGCTGAGCCACTGGCGATGATGTAGTCCCGTGCCGTCCAGCCACGTAAAGCAGCCTGAGCAACTGGAATAGGACGGTATAAGACTCTGGCTCGTATCGTGCCGGTCTCGCAGCCTGCGGGCACCTCAAAACTATGGTGGGTTATCGCGCGAGCCCCCGGACCAATGCGGTTGTCCCGAAGCATATCGACTGCTTTATAATGAGGAACTTGTAAGTTTCCTGAACTGTCGGTTAACACTTTAGCGAAAGTATAACCCGCAAGCCCGGCTAGAGGCTTCGAAGACGCGCCATCGATTTCTTCACCTGTCCAACCATCACCTAAATAAACAACATCAGCCGCTTGGAGGGCCAATACTCTGTCTAGTGTAAGTGAACCATTCTCTGCAACAACAACCGTGGCCGAGCCTATAGGTGCCATGATTTCGAGACCCTTATCTTGAGCGCTCATCGTGCTTCGGGCGAAATACCCGGTCGCTGCATAATCATCGAAAACGCCCGTCGGTCGAACAGCACGAACCACCATTCCAGCCATCGCTTCTCCCGCAGCTGGCCAGCTTACCGCAGTCTGCTCAAAGCTAACGCCTTGACCAACCACTCCCTTAAGATAGGTACCACCGGCCTCTTGGACGGTCATACCGCCGATAGCCGTAAGTTCAGCACAGTTATCTCCATCTGCCTCCACAACCATCACCAGAGCGCGCATAGGCTCGCCGGTAGGTACTGCGTGACCGCAACCAACATTCGCGACGCTCACGGAAGCTTCCACAACTCCAGGAGCCTCCTCGAGCTTCACACTTACATAAAGAGCCTCGTCGATCAGTCGCTCTTCACCCTGGAGTGGACCGCGAAAAATGTGACTCCTCACATCGGATGGATCGCGCTCGAAACCAAAGGTGGCGGATTGATTCTCACGAGTCGCAAGGTTTGTAGCGTTTGTCGCGCCATGGGTCTCTGGCATATGGCAAAATTGGCATGGTGTTGCCTCGGAATTGTAGGGTCCCGCCTGCCACTCAGAATATGTTGTATGAATCGGCAGACCATCGGGAAACTTATCCGCAGCAAGCTCTTCACCCGGAATCAAAGCCGCTTGATTTTGTTCATGGCATCCCGCACAAAAAACAGCCTGATTAAACTTCGGTTGATAGCTTCCGCCCATCGCCACGTTTGGAACATCTGGCAGAGGACCATAGTAAACCGGATCCCAAACAAAGGTATTGCGCCCAGGCTCACTCGGTCTTCCCATCACCAGCCGCTTCCCAACACCTGGAGGTTTGCTCATGTCGATGTCGGCAACCTTATGGCACACATCACAATGCACACCTTTTTCGTAGGCTAGCCCTACTGCATCCCCTAAATCTCGGTCGCCTAATTGCCCATTGATACCGGGAGCATGACAGTCAGCACATGCGCCAAACGCACTCGGCTTATTTTCAGCTGAGAGTCCGGGGTCATCACAGCTCAATTCGCCGGGGCCACCACAAGACATGTTGAGATCGGATAGAACACCGCCGCCCAAGTAGCATCGCATCATTAAGGTAGAGTCTGTACCCGGCTCTTTGCCTTGCAACCAGCTACCTCCAGCAGCTTCGCAATCAACTTGGTTCACCATCGAGCGGTTTACCCCAGCGTAAATATCGTGAAGGAGCGGGTTCTTACCTGCTTCGGCATGTTTCGAACTGAGAAACTCGCTTACGAACTTAGTATGACAATGCGAACAATCCTCACGCATGTCCTCGATACCGTCGCCCGGTTCTTCAAAAATATACTCTTCATTGTCGGGGCCCTTGAGTTCACGAATGGTTAAGGTGACATCAAGACCATCACTCATAAACTCAAGCCCGGTTGCTCGAAAACCCAACTTACTCGCAACTACAGTGACGATGCCATAACCAGGATTCACCATGGGTAATGTGAAGGTACCGTCTTCTTCGGTAAGCACCATGGCCTCGGCCCGGCCACCTTGCATCACCATCGCGTCAGCGACGGGCACTTGGTCATCATCCACAACAACCCCGGTTATCTCAAACTCGCTGGGCTCGTTCGTTTCCTCGATCTCCGTGGACTCTTCACCATCACTTAAATCCGTTGGCACCTGTACCGATTCAGGCTCCTCAATCAAAGAGCTGCATGCACAGAGGCTGAGAACCAAAAATGCAGCCAGTAAACACGAAAAGCGGTTTGCCATCATCATGGTTCCAAACCCTCAATCCAGCTTCTGATAATCGCGAGGCCTTGTGTATCAACCACTTCACTTCCCACGGGAGGCATCTGTGCATTGTTGCCACGCTGCGACATCCGGTAATAAACAGCGCTGGACTCCACATCACCGGCTACGATTCTGCCGCCAACATGTTGATCATTAAAAATTTGAGAGGGCTGCCCAATTGCTGTTTGATAAGCGCCCGTTACCTCTAAAGTTGTTGCTTCAATATCCCACCAAAGATTCATGTTTACTTGCGGTAGACCATCAGCTGAACTGTTGTGACAACCGCCGCAATTCACGTGCAGATAGCCCAGTGCATCTTGAGTGGTCGTATCGCCAGGAAGAGTAAATTCTGGAGGCTCCGTGCTTAAGTAACCCTGCTCTGCTGCCTGGGCCAAAGTGAAACCTGCTGCATCGTGATTGAGCTGTATCGCGCCGAAACCAAGGGCCCGAGATGGACGGCCACCACCATAAGCATAATCGCCATGGCAACGTCTGCAAGCGACTAAGCTTGGAACATCGTGTTGAGTCCCCTTGGCGTTGACCAACCCTTCGGGTGCAACCAAGCGCGCATCGCTTTCATCATCGTCCCAAAGATAACTGGCGTATCGAAAGTCTCGTGGTCCCACTCCAAAACGCTCAATCAATCGTGTTTCGACCTTCACACCATCTATCGCAAACTCTTTAAAAAGCCTGGTCCCAACGGGTAAGGACCAATCATTCATGTCTTGAGTATTAATCACCGGATCACATTCTGGCAGATAAACCCAGCGCGCTTTCTCCGCACCATCCGACCAGAGCTGAAAGCGAGGCGTGAAAGACTTCACCAAAGGATGGATGCTTTTGTCGATAATATTATCATAAAGCCCGGCCTCGCTGAGTACCGCCGGTACCGTGTCTTGAAGTGTGAATGTATTCACACAAGGTTCTTCCGTAGGCTCTGGTTCGTCCGGTACCGGTGAGACGTCCACCGGCACGGAACCATCGTCCAGATTCTCTTCAGGGCCTGCTGTTGTGCAAGCCGTGAAAGCAAGGCTCAACCCAAGTGTGAATCCTGCAATAAGGATTCTATGAGTGAGCCCTGTCTTCATTCTTAGAGTCCTGCGTGCGCCCTAATATCATTGAGCGCATTCACGTACCCACCGTGCCCGGAGTAACAAGAAATAATGCGCATTTCCGGAGAAACGGCACACATTTCAGGGTGAACTTCCTGAGTCATCGGTGTAGCTCCCGCATAATTTCGTCCGCCATCAGCAAACACAGGAAAGCTAGAAATACCCACCTGACGCGCGTATGCACTTACATCCTGCGCAGTTGCTGCCAGCCCCGTGCTACCTTCGTATAGAGCGAAGAGAAAGCTAAATCCTAAACCAGTTTCTTGAATAAATTCCTGCTGTGCATTCTCGAGACGACCTGCCTCGACAGTACAGCCTTGTCACCATGCGGCCGTCATATACAGAATATGATATTCGCCATAAAAATCCCAAATCGAGACCATGTCGCCGCATTGGTCAGTCATTTGAACGTTGGCCATCAAATCACCAATACCTGCTCCGGTAGAAGCCAAGCGACCTGGGTCGTTTCGCTTCCACCCACACTTGTAGCAAGTTTCAGCTGCATCCATTGGATCACTAAGACATGTTACTTCGTCCGCATCGTTGGTTCCGTCGCCGTCTGAGTCTGCAGCCATTGGGTTGGTACCCAGAGCGTACTCATCGCAGTCGCTTATCGTATCAGCATCAGCATCTGCATCTGCTTTGTCGGGATCCGTACCCAACTCCAATTCTTGTGCATCGGTCATACAGTCGCCATCTGCATTCGCATTGGGATCGACCCCGCAGCTCGACAGACAGAAAACTGCCACCGCTAAAAATAAGATTCTCTTCATTTAAAAAACGCCTTCTTAAGGTTTGTGGGCTGAGCCGTAGAACTCCCGGGTATGCCTAGCTCACTACGTAAGAGCTGACAACCACCATTATAATCAATAACTTAGACGCATCGCGGCCAGCCGATCCTAACGGAGCAGACACTTCATAAAACGTTGAAATAACGGGGGTTTTGGCCACGCCAAAGCAACATTCCAGAAGTCCGCTCAGCTTAAAAAACCCCGAAAATTCCATATTGACAGTTGTCCAAGAAGCGCCGACAAGGCCCCCGGGCTCAAAGGCCCAATACTGAGGAGATTGTAGCTATGAATAAAAAGCGGGTTTTGGTTGTGGGCGGTGCTGGATATATTGGCAGCCACGTTTGTGAGGCGCTTCTAACTGCCGATCATCAACCAGTGGTATTCGACAATCTCAGCACTGGACACAAAGAGAACATCCTACCTGGTTCAGAATTCATCGAGGGCGACATTCTAGACGCACCTGCGCTAGAAGCGGCCACTGTCAACATCGATGCCGTGATACATCTCGCCGCCTTGAAGGCTGCCGGTGAATCAATGACCGACCCTGGGCGTTTTGCTACACAAAACCTAAGCGGTTCCGTCAACCTTTTGAACGCCTGTATCAACGCCAACATCCGGTCCTTTGTCTTTTCGTCAAGTGCTGCGGTCTACGGCGAGCCGAAATATGTTCCGATGAACGAGAGTCACCCAACGGCGCCCATGAACTTTTATGGGCACACTAAGCTCGCCATTGAGGGGTTGCTGCATTGGTATAGCCAACTCAAGTCCATGCGTTTTGCCAGCCTTCGTTACTTCAATGCCGCCGGTTATGACCCAACGGGAAAAATCAAAGGGCTCGAAAAAGAGCCAGGAAACTTGATGCCGATTGTCATGGAAGTGGTGATGGGAACCCGAGAAAAAGTAGTCGTATTTGGAGACGACTACGACACTGACGACGGCACCTGCATAAGAGACTATATTCACGTAACCGACCTTGCCCAGGCACATGTTCAAGCACTTGAACATATCGCGTCGCAGGATGAAGATCTTGTCTTAAACTTGGGAACGTCCAACGGCATCAGTGTTTTAGAAATTCTAGAGGCCACGAAAAAACTATCGGGCGTAGATTTCAAAGTAGAAATTGGGCCACGCCGAGCTGGCGACCCAGCTATCGTTCTTGCCGACGCATCTCTTGCCAAAGATGTATTGGGATGGGTTCCGAAACACAGCAATGTAGAGACTCTCGTGAAGTCGATGCTCGACACCTATCGAAATCAATAACAACCGCCCCATAAACCAGAGTGTCTCTTAGACATCTTACTTGCGCGATTGATTGAGTTTCCAAGAGTATTCAAAAAACTGAATCTCGGCCTCTTTGCGAGACGGCGATTTCTGCACTTTTTGAAGTTCTCTTTTGAGGTAGTTGTTCAGGCTGCCCGCTGCTATCTCGAAATCTTGGCGATACCATTCAAAAATCTTAGAAACCTTTAAGACATTACCTTTTTGAGAATAATCAACTTGTAAGCGGTCGCGGAAAAAATTGTTTGTCTGCGCTTCCAGCTGCTTGTCCACTTTGGCGGGGCTGTAAGCCTGGTTCAAAAGTCGCGGACAACTCACGGCTGCACAGACCAAAGCAAAATGAATTCGCGGGTCTTTAAACGTTGGCCTAATGATTTCATTCTCTAAAGCATTAAGACTCACGCTCTTGGAATCCAGCCATTCTAATTTCATTATCGGCTTATTAAAGACTTTATCATCGATGTCGTTGATTGAATTGAGAGGATAATTTTTAAGCACCAAATCAATAACGGCGGCATTATAGAGGTTAAGAGTAAAAGCCAGACGCGAGGCTGCGGGCAATAGCTCGAAGGCCGGCTTACAATAGCCTGCTAACCCAGAGAGGTAATTCGTTAATATTACCCTATCCTCGGAGATTGCGTGCCACGAACGATAATCAACAAAACCATCTTTGACATAGCGATTTAGGAGCACATTCCAATCATCATGAGATACCAATTGAGTTTGGCAGTTTTCACTCTTGGAACTTGCTGCAAGCGGGGCATGCAAGTTCACCAAGGTAATAAAGATGACAAGAATATAGAGAAGAAAATGCTTAAACATGACAGGTTGTCTTTGCAAGCTGGCAAAACACATAGGCTAGGGAGCAATGCTATAAAACTAAGACTTCGGCTTGAGAGAATCGGGAGCAAAAATGGTACGCACACTCAAGTGATGGTCACCGCCATAAATACCGATTCGAATCGACAAATGACTATTCCCTACCCAAGGCCAACTCGCAGCGTACATAATAGCGCCGTCTTCGATAGCGGTAGCATAAAGCTTTTGACCGGCTCGCAGTCCGCCCATATTTTGTGCCAAATCTTGCACACCTTGGTCAGCGGTCGCGATGTTTTCATGAGTCCACATAGTGCCAAACACATCAGCTAACTTGAGCAAAAATGCTTGACCTTCTTCACCCTGAAGGACCATCAGTGCGCTGTTCCAGCGCTCATCCCAGCCCCACTGGAGTTCGGTACCTAATTTCTCTACTGTTTCAGTCAATAATGCTTTAGCCATTGTCCTCACCTTTTAGTCTCGCATATCAGAGACGCAAGAAAGTACAACTTTGTGACCAATTATGAACACAATTGTAACCGAATCAACGAGTTTGAAGCGGAGCTTGAGAGAAGCTTAAGAGTCGAACCAATGGGCCTTCCAGCTGCTCTCCATCCGTAATTCTGCCAACAAATCTACGATATGCCCGGCCAAGGATTTAGCGTGTCGCACGAAAGGCGCGTGACCATACTCCGATGGCTCAATCACCCGCGTATTATCCGGCAAGTGCTCCTGAAAGAAATCGAGACATTGCTGTGGCAAAATGCCGTCTTCCTGCCCCCAAATCAGAACAACCGGGACCTTGAGTTGTTGGAGTTCTTCAGGGCTCAGCAAATCTTCAGACTTTAAACTGTCTAATCTCTGTTGGAGTATCTTGCTCGAAAATCGATGACGCACACGCCTGGCCACCAAATGACGAAACGGCGGTACTTTTCCAAAGGCCCGGTTGAGAAAATCGAGCGAGTCTTTGTGCGATTTCATTCGGAACAGTTCCAAGAATGAATCAAGCTCGGGCTGACTCATCGCCGCTCCCCCGGGAGAGCATAGAATCAGTGCGCGAACCTTATCTGGGTGGGCCAGCGCAAACCGAATCCCCAGAAATCCCCCCATAGAGTTGCCAAAAATGACGGCGGGTTCCGTGATCAGAGAAGCCACTGCCTTATTGAGCGACTCTTGAAATACTTCATGGCTTTGGTCATCAGGGGGAGTTGAACTTTGTCCATGCCCGGGTGCATCAGGGAGTATAATCTCGCGGACCTCTTTGCGGAGGTGACGCATCATAGGCGTGTAGTGAGCACCACATGAGGCAAGGCCGTGAAAAAGCACCACCGGTGCCATATCGCCGCCCCCTGCACCCGTCATCACGTGGATCATCCCGCTTCTAGTCGGTACAAAGTGGCTCATAAAACCGCGAACGCGCAGAAATCGCACCATTCCCTTCTCAAAGACCGAGGTCATGCTACTGCGGTGCTGATAATGCCGCATAAAATCGTTACACCACTGCCTAAGCGCCTCAAACGGGCTCGGCTGCTGCGATTCTCCGGTAAAATCAATGACACTAAGCATTTACGGCTCCCCATCGCACTGAGATTCAAAGCGTCTATTCAGAACCCCCTGATGATGCTTTCCAGGACTCTATAACACCTGACTGACAAAGAAATTACAAACGTAACGCACCGCGTATGTTATTCGGGGCCGAGATGACACAGTGCATTGATTAGAGCCATTGCATCAGAAACAAATAGCTCTTAAAATTCAATAACTTATAATATTAACGGTGAAGCCGAGAGTACGTAATTAGACCCATGCTTTCCAAAAACATAAAAGTTTATAACCCAGCCGATGTGACCACTTATGGCGAAAATGAGGTCAACCCGTCCCTTGCAGGACTGGAGCGCGACAGCGTGGAGGCCATTTGGAAGTCCATTGTAGGACTCTACAACACGGGCTTACACCCAGCACTTGCGATTTGCATACGGCGCCATGGCCAAATCGTCATGAACAGAACGATTGGACACATCCGTGGCAATGCGCCGGGCGACGGTCCTCGAAAAGAAAAAGTCCTCGCTACACCCGACTCACTTTTCAACCTATTCTCAGCCTCGAAGGTCCTCACGGCCATGCTCATCCACCTCTTAAATGAGCGTGGACAACTGCACTTAGACGATGCCGTTGAAGAATACATTCCAGAGTTTGGAACAGACAGTAAACGTCACATTACAATTCGCCATGTCCTCACCCACCGTTCGGGTATCCCGAATAACCCGGGTGCCCAGGACCCGTTGGATATTCTCACGAACCGTGAGGCGGTACTCAAGCTCATTGTTGAAACCCCACCAACCTTGCGTCCCGGCCGATGGCTTGCATACCACGCAGTGACGGGCGGCTTTATCCTCGGGGAAATCATTCACCGTATTACCGGTAAAGATCCCCGTGAGTTTTTGCAAAGTGAGATTCTCGATCCATTGGGTTTCGATGCTCTCAACTACGGCGTCCCTCCAGAGCGGCTTCATGAAGTGGGCGAGCATGCTTATACGGGTCCACCACCAGCATTTCCGATGTCGGCGCTGCTTGAACGTTCGTTGGGTGTAGATATACGTGAAGCGGTAAGACTCTCGAATGACTCACGCTTCCTCACCGCGCAGGTTCCCTCAGGAAATGTTATCGGTACCGCAAACGAAGCCTGCAGATTCTTCGAGCTCTTACTCCGTGAGGGTACCCTCGACGGCGTCCAAATTTTTGATAGAAAAACAGTACGGCGGGCGGTGGCTGAAACCAGTTACCTAGAAGTCGATACAACATTGATGATGCCGGTTCGTTACAGCATGGGTTTTATGCTCGGCGGTGACTACTTAAGCTTTTATGGCATGGGTACACCCCGTGCATTTGGGCACCTTGGCTTCACCAATGTCCTTGCCTACGCAGACCCCGAACGGGATATCAGCGTTGCTTTCATGAATACCGGCAAGCCTTTTCTAACGATTAAATTGCTTCGCTGGCTCAATGTGATGCGGATCATATCAACAAAAATACCAAAGATTTAAATACCTTAGAGCTTTCTCACCATTCAAGCATCCTATCTATTCATGCTCTCATACCCTTTGATAACGAGCGGTAAAATAACGTGACGATTCGTTTCTTGAACTTTTCTATGTCTTCGCAGTAGGTTCCCGCAGAAAGCTTGAAGCTAGGCTTTTACAACCTGGAGTGACGCCTTGAAAAAGCGAATGGTGATACTGGCGGCTGCATTGTCTTTGATGGCATGTCAGCACGGCTCGCACTTAGATCTCAAAGCACCCGCAGACACCGGACCCTACGTCGTCAAAGGCAGCGAAGCCCCTATACACAGCGTTGCGGGCGGGAAAGTTCTGGCTCAGCTATTCTTAAACAAGACCAACGCCAGCAACTTGGCCGCCCTATCGGTTCTCACTTTGCAACCCGGAGCCGCTGTTCCACTGCACAACCATCCAGAAAGTGCAGAAATACTTTATATGCTCGAAGGCAAAATGGATATGACCATCAATGGTACCGCTATTTCTGCGGTCGCTGGCGATGCCATACACATCCCGCTTGGGGCTAACCATTCTGCTAAAGTTGCCTCTGACACTCCAGTCAAAGCTGTTCAAGTTTATGTGGCCCCTGGCCCGGAGCAGCGTTTTACCAAAGCCCCTATCGTTCAACCTTCACAACCTCACCTGGGAGAGTAAACCATGATTATTCAAGATGTATCTGCAATAGTATCCGGCGGTGTTTCCGGCCTCGGCGAAGCTACCACACGTAGGCTTGTCGCTGGCGGCGCTCGCGTGGTGATGATGGACCTTAACGAAGAAAAAGGTAAAGCCATGGAAGATGAGCTTGGCGAGAGCGTCAAGTTTATGAAAACCAACGTAGCCTCACCAGATGATGTAAGCGCAGCCATTGCTGCGGCAGAAGCCATGGCGCCTCTGCGTATTGCTGTTAACTGCGCGGGTATCGGTTCTATTGGCCGTACCATCAACCGCGATGGTACTGCCCACGACTTAGATGTGTTTAAGAAAACCATCGAAGTGAACCTGATTGGTACCTTCAACGTGATTCGTTTGGCGGCAGCCGCTATGTCCAAGAATGACCCACTTGAAGCCAACGAGCGCGGCGTGATCATCAACACCGCATCGGTTGCCGCTTACGAAGGCCAAATTGGTCAAGCAGCTTACAGCGCATCGAAAGGCGGCGTTGTGGGTATGACTTTGCCGATTGCCCGTGACCTTGCGGTTGCTGGTATTCGCGTATTGACCATTGCTCCCGGAACTTTTGATACCCCGATGCTCGGCATGCTTCCGGAAGAAATCCGTCAGGCAATCGCCAACGGCATTCCATTTCCAAAGCTTCTTGGCGACCCAGCCCAGTATGCCCACCTGGTGGAACACATGGTGCAAAACAGCTACATGAATGGCGAAACGGTACGCATCGACGGCGCGCTTCGTCTGGCACCGAAGTGAGTCAAAACTAAATAGAGAATCTAAAAGAGCGCCTCACGGGTGCTCTTTTTTTCGTTTTCCAAATGCTCCATTGAGTTTATATCAACTAAAGCTCGCCGCGAAGCATTTTCCAAAGCCCCACCCCAGGAAAATACAAACTTAAAATAGACGGTGACTCTGTAATCGTTTTGATAAGCGAGCCTAAAGTTGGTCGTGCTTCTGCTTCACGGGCAGCGACAGTATCCAAGATAGCCTGCGCCTGATGAGCGAAGCCTGACTTTGCAATCTGCATTTCGGGATGTTCGCGGTTATGTTGTTCCGTCTCCCAAAAAAGCAGTGGCCAAAAGACCGGAAAGAAAAGATGAAGCTCTTTAACGTTATCGAGCATCGCTCTTCCAAGCTCTTCCACATCAAAAGGTTTCTCTCCATAAGAGGCCACCGCTTCATCTAATTCTTCCTGCATGGCCTCGTGAATCTTATCTCGTATGTCTTGAATCTCACGCTCCGTAACTTCATCAAGCGCCCTATCGCCCACCATTTCATAAGGCTTAAACGTTTGTCCGCGCACGAATGTTAATTTGGCAGGAAATGCAAACCAGGTCATCCAGGGCTGTGCCACAACAAATCCCAGGCTTGGCCCAATCGGCACAAAAGGCACACCCAGCTTTTGCGCCAACCCATTGATGGTATCGAAACTATAACTCAGTGGATTGATATATTCACCGCCCACTGTTGCCACCAAAACAATATCGGCTTTGTGTTCAATACTCATCCGGACCATGGATGTTGAAATACGCTGAACTTCGTATCGACGATTAAAACCTTTACCGATTCCACCAATGCCCTCGGGGTAAATTAATAGATTTACACCATCATCATTCATGCTCTCGCGAAAGTTTTCCATGGTGGCATCAATGGCTCCTTGGCGCCGCCAAAAATCCTTCACCATAAACGGGCTCATGGCGCGGTGTTTGGACAACAAGGGTGATGCAATGGGTCGCATAGCATCTTTGAGCTGATAACCACTTTGCTCAAATACTCCTGCCGCTAAAGCCATACCGTCCCAGGGGAATGCCATACCGGAATGATTGCTTGCATAAATAACAGGAGCACCTGCTCGGCTGCCGCGAATGGATTTTTCAAACCCAACAAAACGCGACCGGAAGTAACTCTCATTGAGTCGCTTCATAATCCGGCTCGTCACGCGAAAGGCATAAGCCGGATCCAGCGCTTGATCCATCGGATCCTCTTTAAAACCTGCTACTGGTCTTTTTCGAGCTACTTGCATCATGTCATCAACTCCTTTGTTAAGCAGCCAGGCGAGCCGCGTTGCTTTGAGCGCGAAATTCAAACCGATCCATGTCTACATAGTGCGTGAGAGCTGCCTTAAATCTCTTCGGAGACATCGTCGCTGGTACCAGGCCACTGTCTTCTTCAATGCAGGCAACTGCTGCATCCCAAACACGCTCACGTCGAGCTACTTCAGTAGCATCACGCACCTGACCAAAATCTTGAACATAATTGTTATGACGACAGAGCATACGAAACGCCAACTCTGTATCGGGGCGCTCTTCACTGAGCCCTAAAACAAAATGGTCGTTACCTACTTCGTGGATAGGCTGTCCCCACTCACTGTAACCACCAAAGATTGTGCCCAGCTTATAAAGAGCATTGGAAAGTTTATCTTGATTACAAAGTTCAAGTAGCCTCGTCATAATCGGAAGCGTAAGATTTCGATGCATCGTTGGCTCTGCAAGACGAATATTCACACCAATCTCATCAGCACAGATATCCCGCATATCCCGTGAAGTGATATAATTGTCTGTAGCAAGGTGAACCCGGCTGCCAATGGCTTGCGGACGTTTAAGCGCTGCAACAATTCCTTCAGCAACACGGTCGACCGGTACCAGGTTAAGCTTTGCCCGAGGGTCTCCAGGAAAGATACAAGCCAGCTGAGCAATGCCCCAACCTAGAACACGGTCTTCTAGGCTTCCACCTTCACCACTCAATGCCTGGTGGGCACGGCCAAAAGCATTCACAGGTGCATTCACAACCTTTAGGTCCCCATAGTTTCTACCTGTCTTGGAATCACCAATAACAATAGAGGGACAAAGCTGAACCACTCTTAAACCGGCTTGATACATAAATCGCTCGGTCTCAATTGAGGCCATGGCTTTCGTCAGCTCATAGTGGTTATTGTAAAAATTGTTTGGAAATTGAAGTTCATCTTCTCTGGCCACTGCTTCTTGCTGACGTCCGTGAATATATGAAGTCTCAATACTGATATGACTTACAAAGGCCGATTCCTCAGACTCTTGAAGCAAGAGCGAGAAAGACAAAGCATTACGGCTCCCGAGAACATTGGCCTTAAAAGAGTCTTCATAAGTCGCATCAAAGGACACACTTGCTGCGCAATGAATCACATGGGTAATGGTGCTGCGAAGCACATCGAATTGGCTGGATTCAATACCGAAAAGAGGTCTTTCAATATCACCTGCGATAAAGCGAAAACGACTTCGCTCTTGTGCATCCTGAATACCCAAGTCATCGAGAAGCTTAAAGCCACGCTCGCTGGGGCTAATAACCGTAACAACTTCTTTGGTCCTGCGATCTCGAATCACCTTCGGACGAATCACAATGGCAATTTCTTGAATCGATGTATCTTGTGCTACCTGAGTAATGATTTCCTGACCCAGAAACCCTGTACCGCCGGTTAGTAAAATGCGAATTCCGCCAATTGCCTGAACCTTGCTCAATTGAGCAGCGCCCGCGGCTTGGAGCTTTTCAACAATACCCATATGGATATCTTGCTCCATCTCAACCTTTTCAAACTCAAAGCGATAGTTGCGGTCTTTAAGTCCCCACATAGTCATCGCCATTTTCTCAGGAGAGCTAAAAGGAAGAACACTTGCCATGGTTCCAATGGAACGATGCCCCAAACGCCGGGTTCGTTTCATCACCTTCTTTACCCAGCCTTCATCGCCGGTAAAATCAACCAACTGACTCATGGCCATACGCGCCGTCACGTCTGCGGGGTGATAATCACGGTGAGCACTCACAAGAAGTTGCTCCGGCGAATAGGCACCTTCAATGGTGCTGCCATCTTTGGCTGATACCTTCGTGATATACTGACGGGGATCCATGTCGATGGTCATTGTTTCGGGCTTGGTCATGGCTCTTCTCCTTGCGTTGAATCTGAACCAGGGCCTCTGCTATGTTCACATTGAGTGTGATGCGCCCCGGTTGATGAGATGACCTTACGCCAGGGAGTCCAAGCTGTATTTCCGGATCACGACAAGGGAGTTGCCGGATGATGACAGCAATAAAAAAAAATAAAAAACCCCTTATTTTCAACAGCTTAAAAGGGTCTCAGTGAATGATCGAAGGGGTAAAAAAAATCGTTGTCGCGGGGCTCTATGCAAGACGTGTCATCGATACGGCAGGCGAGATGTCGGTAACTGTCGCACAACTTGCAGACGCTATTAACCTAGATTCAGCACTTCTTGAGAACCTGCCCGACCAATTCCCTGGTGATTCCTATGTAAAACTCATTAATGCAGCGGCAAAGCTTAGTGGCGATGCAGATTTTGGTTTGCACGTAGGCGAACGTATCTCTCCAGCCTCTTATCCTGTGCTGGGCTACACCTTGATGAGCTGTAACACCTTAAGCCATGCGCTTGCCCAGGTGACCCGCTACGAAGAAATCATTCACAACCTTGGTCATTTCAAGCTCGATATCGATAGCGACACCATGGAACTAAGCTGGGCAAATGCCCTGGAAGATGCTGACTCCAACCGACATGTTACTGAGAGTGTACTGGCTGGCCTACGCATCTTTGCCGAAAGACTTGTGGAGCGCTCAATTCCCATTCACTCGGTTTCGCTCATACATGCAGCACCCGAGAATACCGATGAACTCAAACGTATATTTGGAGACAATATTACGTTTAATGCATCCATCAACACTGTCATCTGTAGCAATGAAATCTTGGGTTGGCCCGTAGCGCAAGCAGATGCAAGCCTATTCCCGGTGCTTCAACAACATGCCGAACGGCTCTTGACCCTTCGAAGTGAAGCGCCAAGCGTTGTTGACGATGTAAGACGTGCCCTGAGTTCACTCCTCTCCAGTGGTGATGTGAAGCTCAAACATGTAGCAGAAAATCTAGAGATTCATCCCCGCACGTTGCAGCGGCGCTTAAGTGAAGCTGATACTTCGTTCGCTCACGTTCTCGAAGAACTCCGACAAGATATGGCAGAGCACTATCTCGGCGACTCATCCGTTAGCCTAGGCGAAGTCGCTTTTCTTTTGGGTTATCACGACCAAAGTTCATTCAATCGAGCGTTTAAAGAATGGAAGGGGCAAAACCCATCGAACTATCGCTCTTCACTACCACAGTCTTAATTGAATTAATTCAAACGCAGTTCTCAATGTAGGCCTGAGTAATAATCAAAACCCCGGCTTGTACCGTAAACTTCACTTCAAAGTCACCAAGGATAACGCCCCATGTTTGTCCCTCACGGGCATCCATGCCGCGCTCGTGCGCCGGCCGCGGGTCCAGCGACAGACATTCTCGTATGAACTCTACCTGCATATTGAAGCGTTCACGGTCTTCGTTGTCAAAGCCCAAGGTGAGTAATTCCACATCGCACTTCACTGTAATGCGCGGTTCCTCATTTTGCGCCCACTCACTTGTCGCGTCTTCTAAAGCATCGGCGTAAGGCACGTAAGGCTTGATATCGTACACCGGTGTCCCATCTAAAAAGTCCCCACCTTCAACCTCCAGCACAACCTGCTTGCCCTCTTCACCATATCCAAGAAGTTTCACCACCGATAATCCAATATCGTTGGGACGAAAAGGCGAGCGTGTAGCAAATACTCCACGACCGACTTTTCCACCAAGCTTGGGCGGACGCACCACTTCCTTAAAAGTCTGGCCCCGTGATTCATGAAACTTAAAAATCACCCAAATATGGGAGAACTCATCAATGCCTTTGACTGCATCTTTTGAAAAACTTGGGTTCAAGTAAATCTTCGCTCGCGCGCTATTGACCAGTCCCGGCTGACGGGGAATCGCAAACCTTTGCTTGTAAGGCGATGCAATGGTGCCAATGGATTCCATCACCCTACTCTTTCACCAGAGATTTAAGGCTGGCGATACGCGCGGCAATACGCTTGCGAAGATTGTGCACCAAATACAAATCATCGTATCCCAATTTGGCAATGGCATGGGTAGTTTGGCGTTTGATGGTGGTTGGATCTTTCATCCCTAAGTCATCGATAAGGTTCAGAATCGATTTCTTAAGGGACGACATGTCGGAGTCTTTCAGCTCATTCTCATTGATACGCCAGTCGTCGGTTTGCACCACGGCCAATTCACTTTTCGCAAGATAGGAAAATATCATCACCGACTGCGAAAGATTCAGCGATGGAAACTTGGTGGCGGTGGGAATGGTGGTAATCATATCTGCCTTGCGAAGAAACTCTGTGGCCAAGCCATCCCGCTCACCACCAAAGACAAAGCACACATTTTTCACCAAATCTTTTTTGGAGCGAATCTTTTCCATGACTTCGTAAGATGGAATGTAGTCAAACTTCAACCTGCGATGGCGCGCGGTGGTGGCAATGACCAAATCCATATCGGCGGTAGCTTCTTCGTAAGTCTCATAGACTTTTGCCGACTCCAGAAGGTCCTCTGACGCATGCGCCAAGGCTCGCCCCCGCTCATTAAGATAATCACACGGAGCAATCAGCCTAAGGTCGCTGTGGCCCATGGTTTTCATGGCCCGGGCAGTGGCCCCCACGTTGGCAGGATTTTCAGGTTTTACCAGTAGAAAACTAATGTTCATGGGCCATTCCAGTCAGCTCTTTTGCGCGCTTTAATCATGAAGACCCGTGCTTTTAAAGGACTGGGCTGCACGAAAAATACTCCGCCTTCGAAAAGCTACCACCTCGCCTTCGCCAGCCGAAGCTCGCCTACGCGCTTAAATCTTGAGATTTGCTCCATAATTTTGGCGGATTAACAAAGATCCTTTCCTCTGAAGCCGTGAAATCCATAGAAATCGATGTCGTACTGATCTGAAGCCAGAATTCAACGTTATCTTCTTAAGATACATACAATTTTTTTCACCAGAGATGCTCTCAATGGGTATGCCCAAGTAGACACTGAGGGTATCCTCCGATGATGTTCATTGAGGACACACCTTGTCTTACGTAAATAGGTGGCCCCAATAGCTAATGAATACCCAAAGCCCCAAAATTTGAAGCGAGCACCACTTGCAAGAGACCAGCCAGCCAGAGATTGATACCATTGAGGAAATAGAAATTTCCTTGCGCACTGGCTTAAACAGACTTCGCTTTGAACCCCAGCTCGAAGAACTCTACCAACACGACCACGCACTGAGTTCAGCACGGCACGTCCGCTTTGCTGCTATCTTCGGACTCATTGTCTACGGCGTGTTTGGACTCCTGGACTGGACGATGGTCGGTGTTGCGTTTAGTAAGCTTGCCCTCGTTCGATATGGCCTGGTGTCACCGGTCATTATCTTCTGCATCTTTCTTCTCAAGCTGCCGCGGATCCACCTTTACCTCTTTAAAATCCTCTCCACGGTCTTACTCTTTATCGCCAGCACACTGGTGGGCATGACGATGATATCCGGCGAGCACATCACCATTCTCGGTGTGTTGCCACTTGTCATGTTTATTTTTACAGGTCTGCGCCTAAGTTTTCGTCAGTCCAATATTGTCTGTTGGATCATTTTCATAATGGCATTGATCGCAGGCCTGCATCTGCAAAACCAAGCAGACGGCCTACCGATGGACTTCTTTCGATTTGTTTTCCTATTTGCACTCATCAATGTCTTGGGCATGTTCTGCGCCTACACCTTAGAGAGACACCGCAGAAAAGACTTTCTCCAAACTCACCTTCTCGAGCTCGAGGCACAACAGCTCGAGGCCTTGGGTGAGCAGCTTATGCTTTTATCAACAACCGATTCTCTTACGGAGCTTGCCAACCGGCGCTATTTTCAAGAGCGGTATGATGAAGAATGGCGCCGAGCCAGCCGAGATGGTACTCCCATTTCGTTGCTACTTTTAGATGTGGATGAATTCAAAGCATTCAATGACAACTACGGCCACCAAGCAGGCGACCGTTGCCTTGCCTCTCTTGGACGACTACTCAAAACCATGGCCAGACGCTCCGGTGAAGTAGCTGCCCGGTACGGCGGCGAAGAATTTATACTTCTCGTCCCGCGGGTATCCCACGAAGAGGCACTTCAGCTGGGTCAATCACTTTGCGAGTCGGTGCGAGAGCTCTCCATTCCTCACGGACATTCGCGGGCTGCCAAAGTCGTCACCGCAAGCGTAGGCGTCGCAACATGTATACCCGGGCCCGATGTGGCACCCCGGGAGCTTGTTTCCCTAGCAGATAAATGCCTCTACCAAGCCAAAGACCGTGGACGCGACACATGCGTTGCAGAAGATAAAGCGGCATAAATTCAAGCACATAGAATACCATTTGAAACTCCTGGAGTATTGCTCTGCTTCCGTTCTATAGTTGTAACTGGGTAGTGCCGTACTAAGTTGTAAAACATCGATGAATAAGGACGTCTTTCACCATGGAAGAACGACGTAGAAGTATTCGTGTGAATGTAAATCTTGGTTGTGAATTACTTTACCAAGACAAAACATTCGAGGGCCAGCTGAACGATATCTCGCTTGGCGGGGCTCGTATGACCATTGACTCGGAAGCTGCTAAAGGCCAAGTCACTGCCAACAACAAAGGTACGGTTCGCTTTAATACCATCTGGGGAATGATTGAAGCCGAAATCATGATCCGTCGTGTGATTCGAGAAGACCCATTTGAAATTGGTTTTACTTTCGAACGAATGAGCGATTTGGCGTCTACCGTATTTCGGCAAATGGTCAGTGACCTGCTGCGAGACAACCTGGTTCAGTCACACAAAACGCAAGCCATCAGTAAGCTCGTATCCAATATGGCTAATGAAGTGAAAGGCCCAACCGGCTTATCCGTAATGGCTGCCTCGCATATGAACGAGTTAAGTACGAGTATCCAAAAACACTTCGACGACCAAACTCTCCAGCCTCACGAGCTGCAGAATTATCTCAAAACCATGCAAGAACATACAAAGACAATCTTGCAACAAAGTAAGCGAGTTGCCGAGCTTGCCGAGAGTTTTAAAACCATATCTCTTGACCAGGCAACCTACGAGCGACGCGTCTTTGTCTTACCTGGCTACCTTCACTTCATCGCACTCAGTCTTCGCCATGATGTTAAAAAATCGGGACATAACCTTGAGATTGATGCACCAGATATTATTGAAGTTGAGGGTTATCCTGGCGCTTTTACCACCATCGTTACAAACCTCGTTCGCAACTCTCTTCAGCATGCATTCCCGAACGAGGAAGCTGGCGGTCATATTATTGTTTCAGTTCGACGAATCGAGAACGATCTGTTTCAGGTCAGAATCCAAGACAATGGTTGCGGGATGAGTGCTCTCGAGCAAGAGAGACTATTTGCACCATTTTTCACCAGCCAGCACGATGAAGGTGGAACAGGGCTTGGCTTGAATATCGTGGGTAGTCTGGTCCGAGAAACGTTTGAAGGCCAGGTTCAAATCGAGAAAACGCCAGGCGGCGGAACGACCGTCATCATTGATTTACCAACATGCACCTCCGAGAGCCGGAGCAAACCTGCAGTTGTGAAAGAACAAGGTGACTGGTGGCAAAAGATCAGGGCTGAGCCAGAAGACCCCTAACACTTCGAGCCGCAACCTCGATCGTCACGCAACCTTCATTCACATCAGGCGAACATCCCGCTTCTTCGACCGTCACCTCATAGGTTGGGTCCAATGCGTCCCGCAAAATTGTTCCAGGAGCATAACCAACCTTCATATTGCCTCCCCCGGCGGTTGTACGGCTACCACGGGTTGGAAATAAGTTCATCGCGACCAAAACCACATCATCAACATGGCGTCTTTCGAAAACATATAAACCGTGATCATCACCAAGGTCTGTCTGGGTACTCCAGCGTGTCAGCATAGCGCCGCGCCGAAGTGCAACCTGGTCTTTTCTCAGCTGAATCAAATTCTTTAGCCATACATAAGTTGGATTCGATTGGTCAAAGGGTTGCCAATCAACGGTTGCATCGCCATCAAGGTAACTTCTGCCGTCGTAAAATGACGGGTTCCACATCGTCTCGCGATTGGCCGGGTCGTTACCACCGGAAAATTGTTGTTCCACACCATAATAAAGAGATGGAATTCCATCTGTCGTCATTAAATAAGCAAGCCCCATATGAAGAACCTTTTGCTTCTCTTCTGGAGTCCAAGTGCTCGGCATAAAATACAGAAATCTGCCTACGTCATGGTTCGAGGCAAAATTTACGACCAGTTGTCTGGAATTGAGAAGTTCTCCATCTGCCGACATGGGACCATCGACTTTACCTTCTCCGTTGTAGAGCGCATCGATCGGGCCACCTTCGTTACAGGGGTCGGCAGCACAACCGTGACGGCGACAGTGCAGTCTTTCAATTTCACAGGTTCGGCTACCGTCACCCAAAAATTTATTTCGATACAGTTCATAATAGGCCGAGAAGTAAAATAAGCTATCAACACCCTCACCTTGAGTGTAGCTACCCAGAAGTTCATCACTGCCATCGAATGCTTCGCCAAACATGAAGAAATTTTTCTTACCTTTTGATTTGGCAAATTCCCGAATACGTGGACTAAAATCTTCCCAAAATGAGGGTTCAACGTGCTTGAGGGTATCGATTCGAAATCCATCGATATCACTTACCTCAATCCATCGAGCAAACACTTCAAAGAGCGCATCGCGCACATCCTGGCGAGTTGTCTTGATATCTTTCAAACCACCCGGGAAGTCTCCGAGAACCTCTTGAGTACGTAGGCATGCTTGGTCATCACGCCAAGTACAAGACTCACCATTGCAAGCGCATACATCAGCGCCCAAGGACAGCTGAGCCAACGAGCAATGCTCAGATCCTTGAAAGGAGCAGCGCCCGCTCCCGCAATCACAAGTCGACGGATAATTCCAAACCGTAACCCGGCCTTTGCGATTGTACGCTTCCTCGTCTGCAAAAATAGCCGGATACGGTGCCACCCGCCCAAGCTCGGGCATATTCACAAATTCAACCGGTGCATTGCCAGACGGTCCAAGAGAGGTCCAAGATTGCACGCCGGTGATATCAAAATCTGGATCCCATTCGGTAATCCGAACTAAATCACTGGTTCCCTCATCTTGCTCCAGTGGGTTTCCTATCGCACCACCTTGCCCCATGAGGACGTCGTCGGGTTGTCCATTCTTGTTGATGTCGTAGTAAAAGGCTTGGCCCACATGATTCGTGACGATATCGAGAATCACCTTGATACCCTTTTCGTGTGCCGCATCAACCAACCTGCGTAGGCTGGTTAAATCACCAAAGTGAGGATTCGCTTTGGTAAAGTCCTGAGTCCAGTAACCATGGTATGAGGAAAATCCAGCATCCATCTCTACGTTTTTAACTGCAGGTGAAATCCAAAGCGCCGTCACACCCAGGTCACTAAGATAATCAAGCTTATTGATGATCCCAACCCAATCACCACCATGGTAAGCCGATGGGTCATTGATATTCACTCGGTAATTGTTCGAATAATCACCGTCAGAAAAGCGATCTGTCAACACTTGGTAGATCACCTCGTCACGCCAATCGTCCACTTGTGTTGTAAGCACTTCACTGCCTGGTTCTGGCACATCTACGCAGCCCACAAGAACCAATAAGAGAGTCAACAATAAGCCTTTTAATCTAATAGCCTTCATCATTTTCTATCTCCCCGCACTGTAGCGTGAACTGTTTAACCACCACTCGATACCAACGCCCACAAAATGCTGAACTGAGCGGCTACGCAATGGGTCTTGAGGCGCATAGGTTCGCTGCGCATCTGCATTTAAGTGGGAAATCGAATAAATCAAACGGAGCTGAGGACGGGAAAAGCTTCCCCTTCCCAGTGAAATCGTTGGAACGATAGCTCCCTGAAGAACAAAGGGCATATCCTGCTCACCGCTCTCTTGCGCGATGCCGTTAGGTCGCAAGTACTGACCATTAAGTTCTGCTACCATCTGAAAATGTTCGCTCACTTGCCAAGCTGGACGAATGGCAAAACCGGCTTCCCAAGTATCGTCTCGGTCGTAGATGTTAGGATCGGCATCCACAAACTGCCGCGCGTACGCTCCGCTCAATAACGCCCAGTTCGAATTTGGCTCCCAATTCCCAGAAAGGCCCAACACCATTTCATGAGCTCCGGTGGCCTTCTTTTCAGTATTCAGCCCATAAGGAACACCCAGTTCATCAAAGGCAGCCAAGCCTTGACCTAATCGAATAAAGAGATTTAGAAAATTGGGAGTACCCTTTTCATAAAGACCAACCTCAGCACCCACAAGGATACCCGAATCAGCAGGCAGAGTTTCTTGGAGTTGTTGTTCATCTACCGTTCGCCCTTCACCAATGTGATGAAACTCCGAATAGACGATTGCTTTACCTGAGACAGTGTCAAATAAGTCCTCGTGGTGCTCAGCTCGGGCCGAGACAACAAGCCTTTGGCGATTCATGTAAACAACACTTCGCGTCCCGAAGCTCTCCGCTTCCACCATCACTT
>JABJBS010000176.1 GCA_018668695.1 Deltaproteobacteria bacterium | reverse complement strand
AAGAACCTCATCCACCACAGGTACCGCGGGCGTTACTGGGGCGACCTTTTCCGCAGCCTTCGCTTCGGCTACCGGAAGAGGCGCTGCTTGAGCAAGCTGCTGGGCCTTCGCCACCACCGGCTCCTCATTACCAAGCTGAATCAGCCCTTGAGAATAAAGGCCGCCTATCGCCACTGCCACAATCACCAAAACCCATACCGGTGAAAAAGAGCTTTTCTCTTGCGCAAAACCACTGCCGCCGCTCGGTGCACGAAATGCCGGTAGTTCTGCTGAACTCTCCTCACTGCTGGCAGCACTTGATGAAAATGCTTGTTCGCCTTCCTTTTTCATCTCTGCCTGCACAAGCTCCGAGAGTTGCGTCGCTGCGGAGGGCTTCCATTCGATGGGATCAGCCTCGAGCTTACTCGACGTCCCAAGTTGAATCCCTTGAGGAACTGTCGTTTCCACGCCCGCCACCTTTTCCAGCTCACGCTCTGTCGCGGCTCGACCAATCAAGGTCCCAAGCTCTGGCACATTTTCTAGAGGAGCCCAATTGGCCATTCCTGTTTTCCAAACCAAACTGGCTCGGTTAACGGTGCCATTTGAAATTCGGCCCTCAAGCTCGGTGCGTGAAAGTGGACCCACTTGTTGGTTATCAATGGCGACCCACCAATCACGAGTCGGCTCAGGGGCAGAATCACTGGTATCAAGCTTGGGCTCATCGTCGATTGCCAATGAAGGTGCTGGCGTCTTAGCATCTTCCGGGTCGAAAATCGCATCGAACATCGAATCCATGGCATCCGCGGGACGCGCCTTCGTGGAGGATTCACTGAGTTCGAGATGAGCAAGTGGCTGCTCTTCTAGAGCTTCCGAGATTCTTTCACCCGTCGAGCGCTGAACCAAGTTCACATAACTGCAGCGTTTACAACGCACACGTACACCACGCTCGCCTATTTTTTCATCAGGAAGCACATATTGGGCACTGCATTGTTGGCAGCTAAATTTCATCTATTCAACACTCTCAATGTTAACTCCCGAAGCATCAAGCCCCGATTTTAGACACTAGCTAGCCTGCGCTAGCGGGTCAATTCAAGGTTTCAATGCCCTCAGGTCACCTCGACCCTTACTGCGCGATTTTTTGAACTCACATCCAAACCACTTCCGATTTTCTCTCGTAAACGCAAATGCTGCTTCGACCCCGCAAAACGGGTGAGTTCCAGTAAACGCAGCTCCGGAGAGAGACCGGGTGCTGTAGCGGGCATAATCTGGAGCCCTCGTAAAGCTGGCCCTAATTCACCTGCAAGCAAGAGACCCGCCCGTGCAGCACTCAAATGCGCCGCCTTCGCGAGACCCGCAGTCGGTTCTGGGCTCAGAAGATGGGAATACGCTCGTCTTGCTGGCTCTTGCAGGGCTCTTAGAACTTCGCCTGGTATCTTTTCAAAGTGTGACGCCCACTTGGCTACACCCGCATGCTCTGCCCCGCCCAAAGAGCGGTTGTAAACAACACACAAGCCCATCAAAAGTTCTCGCAGCTGCTCACCAGGATACAGTCCCGTTAAGAAAAGCTCAGGTCGCATGAAAGACAACTGGTACCCAAGAAGGAACCGCGACATCGAAGCATCAACTGTTTGAGTCATCGAGTTGTTCTGACCCACGACCAACGCCGGAGGACTCGAGGGTGCCAAATGAGCCGGCTCCATAGAGCCTTTACGGATATAAAGCCCCGGTGCAGATAGGCTTAAGGCGCCGTGCACGCGGCGAAGCATTCCCGCCAAATACAATTCACTATCAAGTGAGACGAATTCCTTCTTCTTCAGCCCGAGACTCTTTGGAGACTGCGTAAAGGCATCCGGTGCCAACCGTGCGAGTTCGGCAGCTAAATCACCCACGGGCCCGTGAAGCTCCGGGGCTAAAATCGCTTGCCAACCATCTTCACCGAGAGGACGCTGCGGCCAAGGGCGAATGCCCTTCTTTAAATGCTCGAGCATCTTGTATTCGTCATCGCCGGCAGTTCCCAGACCATCCAAAATCCCGCAATAAACAAATACACCGTCAAAATGAGATTGAGCATGGTAGAGTTCTTTTAACTTTCGAGCTCCTAGAGAAAAGTCTTGGCCTTCATCGTAAATCTCATGACCAATCTCTATTGCCTTTTGACGGTGCTTGGGACTCTTTAAGTAAAGCTCCGACAAGCGCTGCGCTTCACTCTCCCTGGACTGGTCTAACTGGCGAACAACTTCGTACGCCATAATCGCATTGTCCACATCCTTCAGGGCCCTATCGTAGAGCTCGGCAAGGTTGCGCCAAAGCACCAAACGAAATGTAGGAGTTAACGCTTGGGCACGGCCCAACATCGCGCGGTAGCACTCCTCGAGTAATTGCCATTCTTGACGCTTGACCAACAAGCGCTCCATATCCTTGAACGCATCCACACGCGTCGGTTCTAAATCCAGTGCCATGTGGTAAGCTTTAAGCGCCAACGGTTCGTTGCCCAACTTCGTTTCATAGAGCCCACCAAGGCGATGCAAAAGACTTGCCCGCCTCGTAATGTCCTCACAACTGCCAGCCGCCTTCTTCAGTACTGCACCAGCTTGTTGAAAATCTGAGCGCGCCAGCAAAACGTTTGCAAGTTTTTCTAAAAGGTCTACGGACGGGTTATCTAACCTTGCACCTCGTACCAAAGGCTCCAGTTCCTTGGCCGAGTCGCCGAGGTGACTCTGAGCAATATCCGCCATTTTTAAGTAGACAGGTTCTCTGGTGTCTAGGGGTATCAGGCGGCTGTAACGGTCCAGTCTTTCGTAAGCTTGGTCCCATTGTCCCATCTGACAATCAATATCAGCCAATGCCTTGAGGGAGAGAACATGGTTCGGGTCGAGTTCAAGTGCCTTCTCATAGCCGCTTCGAGCATTGGGTAACCTGCCAGCCTTCAACTCCAGGTCACCAAGCTGCCAGTGAATATCGACGACCTCAGAGGCTGTCAGTTCCTCTCGGTGCTCTTCAATAATTCTTTGGAACGCATCCCGAGCAAGCTCATGTTGGTCCGAGCTCAAAAGCATCTGCGCCAACGCTTCTTGGGCGGCTAAGTATGAAGGATCTGCCTGCACCGCTTCTTGATAAGAGCGCAGTGCGTTGTCTAGATCTTCAAGTCGTTCGTAGGTGTAACCCAAGCGGTACTTACGATGACAAATCTCGGCCGGCGAAGAACTCCCATCCGTTAAGTTCAACAAACGACGATAATATTGGCCTGCTTGCTCATAGCCCTCATTGCGGAAATGATATTCAGCGAGCTTGCTTGTACAATCAACATCGGCTGGCTCGATATCAATGGCCAGCTCAAGCTGCTCAAGAGCTTTCAGGTCATCTTCTTCGACGCGGTCATAATAATCAGCCGCCTCAACGTGAAGTTCAAACCGGTCTTCATCATCGTCGGTGACGTCTATTTCCATTTTGAGATAGCGAATATAGCTACCCCAATCTTCGTTATCAGACGCCATTGACTTGAGAGACTCGATGGCAACGATGGCTCTTACATCAAGTTCAAGCGCGCGCCGGTAGGCCTCGGCCGCACCCTCACGGTTCATCAGCATTTGCTCTTGGATACGGCCCATCCGCTGATAGAGCTTTGATGCTTCCGCTTTATCTTGAGTTAGTTGAGCCTCTTGCTCCAACATATCCAGCGCCTGGAACCAGTTGCCGCTTCGCTCATAGAGTTGACCAAGAGCATGCAATGCCACGGGGCTCTCAGGCTTCAATACCCGAACCTGATTATAAGCCTGCTCTGCTAAATCTACTCGGGCAAGGTTGGAATGGTAAACCTCACCCATATCTAGATAAACCTGAGCTTTTTCGTCTGGGTCTGAAAGTAGCCTCAGATGATGGTCCATAATCGTGATCAGGCGAGGCCAATCTTCTCGTCGCCGCAGAAGGCTCTCAAGCTCTCCAACCACTTCAAGATGTGTCGGTTCAAGCTGAAGAACATCCTCTAAGCAGTCTGCCGCGCTTTCCAGATTCTCAAAAAGCTCCTCGTGAACGTTTGCCAGCTTGCGCAGTACCGCGACCTTCTCGGCCGGCTCCTCCAGCACAGAGAGCTGATGAACGAAGAGATCTCGCAACCCTTCTTTACCCTGAACTTTACGAAGCTCAGCCTCTAGAAGCGTCCAGGTTTCTCGGTTCTCACCATCAAGAATCAAAACACTGTCAAGCCACCGGATAGACTCTTGAGCATCGTTCAATGGATCCGACCACAAACGAGCAAGCTTCATCCTGAGTTCGATGCCCTGCTCTAGATCAGTGGTCTGTTCGACTCGCCGTGCCAACACATCAGCCAGTGCCTCGTGATTACCAAGCACAGCATATAAGCGGCTCAGCGCGATCAACGCATCCTGGTCATCAGGCATCAACTCTAAAATACGCTGGTAAATCGAGACCGCACGAGACTCATCACCGATTTCTTGTTCCCAGATACGCCCCATCTCAGCCAGAATGGGTTTCTTCGCTTCTGGTTTTCTCGAAATGACCTGCTTGCGTTCTAAGGCAGCAAGCTGTTTATCGAAGCGTTCATCATCTATCGCAACTTTTAAAAGGCCATCGAGTGCGGGAATATGTTCAGGATCAATCTCTAGGGCTCGCTCGTAAGCGCCTTCCGCCTCATCCAAATCCTTAAGCGTCGTATGGTAAAGCTCGCCCACTTGCATCAATCGGCTTAACCGAATTCGGCTGTCTCGAATGTCATCAAGCTGGTCTTCTAAAATCGCAACCGCTTCATCAGCGCAGCCCAATGAAAGCCCAAGGTCAATAAGACTTTGGGAAGCGCTGAGGTCCTCGGGTTTGAGACGATACAGCCTACCCGCAGTCATAAATGCACGCTCAGGCATCTCAAGTTTGTCCGACTGCACACTCAAGATTGCTTGCAGCGCCGATACAGTCTCATCGTCACCTAAATGACTCATGGCCGCTTCATGCAGCTCCACCAAGTCTTGCCAACGCTCTGCTTGTTCATAAAGATTTTGCAATGCTGGATAGGGTCTGAGGTCAGTCTTGTCTTGAGACCAAAGTGCTTCCCATGCCCAGGTTCCAGCAATTGGATTATTCACAACATCGTTGTAGATTTCGACCAAGCGATAAAGCAGCAAACGCTTCTGCTCTGGATCATCACAAAGCTTCGTGGCTTGGGTTAAAGCTTCAATGGCGTGCTCAGGTTGATTGAGTTCCAAACATAAGGTCGCGAGTTTGGCCAGTTCTTCCCAAGTGGTTCTATCATCGGCGATAAGCTGCTGCGCGTGGCCTGATGCATCTTGAACCCGGTCAAGCTCCTTGCCCAATACCTCAATCAACTGGATTTTTCGTTCACAATATCGGTCGTCGGGGAGAGCAAGGCGGCGTAAGGTTAATGCGGCCCAGGGCTCGAAGGACCTTTGGTCGTGAAGAATATTGGCTAACGATTCAAGGGCCTCGACCTGCTCGGGTTCTCGCTCGAGAAGTTGCTGCCAATCCTGCTCAGCCTGCTCAGGTTGCTCCAATTGATCTCGAAACAACCGGGCACGACGCAGATACAAGTCGGAGATATCTTCTCCCTTTGCACCATGCTCGAGCATATAAGCCAGATGGTCCAGCAATTCTGGAAATCGTTTGGCTTCAGAGAATAGACGGTCCAGTTGCTCCTGGGCCTGACCATCATTGGACTCAATAACCAAGAGTTCACGCCAGCTATCGACCGCGCGAGCGGGGAACTCAAGATGCTCGTCGTAGAGCCCCGCCAATTCCCTGTGCAGCGCAACCAATTGTGACAAGTCGGTTCGGGCAGCCAACTGCATCCGCAAGTTTTTCTCCAGCGGTGACCAAAGCTGTGCTCCACGAAAAAGCTCTGCCTCGCGCTCTAACCCAATCAAGTGAGCTGGCTGTTCTTCAACTAAACGGGCACAGGATTTTCTCGCTGCTTCGCTCTGCTCAAGCTTTTCGTCATACAGAAAGCTCAAGGACAGTAGGAGTTCTGCGCGTCTGGGTTTGTCGGAAATAAGCGTTAGAAGCTTCTCTTTGGTATCAACTTGCTCTTTCCAAGATTCTTGCTGGCCGTAGAGTGGGTCAAGGGCCTCAAGGGTTGGCAGGTTGGCAGGTTTGGTTTCAACACAAACCTCAAAACACGCAACCGCCTCACCCATGTCATCGAGTTTATCCCGAGCACATTCGGCTAAACGAAAATACCACTGAAAGCGTAATTCGGAGTCGTCCTCCCGCAAGCTCTTGCGGATGAGGCTTGACGCGTCTCTCCACATTTCGTTCGCGTTGCCAAGTTCCCACATCTTATCAAGTAGAGAAACATCTCCAGGGCATTCTCTTATCGCAAGGCCCAGGGCCCCAAGCGCTTGGCGAGGTTGCCCGAGTTCTCTCTCACGTAGATTCGCAATGCGAATCAACAAGTCTCGTCGCTCAACCGGTTCAACAAGATTTCTTAGCTTAACTTCTAGAACATCCGCGAGGTCTTCATAATCAGCGCGCTTTGAATAGCGTTCATCGAGAAAGTTGATGAGATTTGTGTCACCTTTGGCAAGTTCGGAGCGCACCCAGCGATCAGCCTCAGGATAATCCGGTTCATCTTCAAAGACTTCTCTCAAGAGAGCCACCGCACTTAAGGAATCATCAAAACCTTTATAGTGAAGCTTTGCCTGCCGGGTGGTGAGGTCAAGCCAATCCTCCATGGACGTTTCTGCACTTTGCTCAAGCAGGCGCCTTCGTTCATCTACGTAAAGCTCAAGGAGACCATCGTTGTCTTCTAACTCTAGGTAAACTTGCTCAAGCGCATCAAAGGTTCCCAAACTCTCCGGTGCGAAATCGTAAAGTTCCCGATACGTCTTCGCAACCGCCGCCTTATCACCTAAACCGTCTGCGTAAATTAAGGCGATTTCTCGTAAATAACCGACCTTCCGTTCACGGCCCGGCTCATTTTCAATCCTTAGTCTGAGAATTTCAATCCACGAAGGATAGTCAGGCAACTCCTTAAAGATACTCTCGAGGCCCGTAAGCGATTTATCGTCCGTTTTCTTCAGCGTAACGATGGCGCGGTATTCTTTCACCGCTGCGGGTAAATCTTTTAGCTCATGATGGTAACGCTCGGCCGCTCTTCGATGGTATTGAAGATTCAACGGTTCAGGCAGTTCCGGTGCCATCCGAGAGTATAGCTCCGCAAGTGCTTCTTGAGCTCCCGCCCGCTCTGCAAGGCTCTCAAGCCACATACGCAATCCAGCATCCGCTGGGTCCACTTCCAATGCCTGGCAACCAAATTCAAAAGCCCGCTCCGGCTGCTCTAGCTGAGTATCGACCAGCTCGCCCAAGCGGCGTAAGAGGTGCTTGCGTTCAGACTTATCCTCAACCTCGTCTAGGCGATGACCTAAAAGCCAAGCCAGCTTCTCGTACTGGTTTTCGATGGTATAAATCGGTTCGAGAATTTTTGAAGCACTGCTCACACACTGAGCTTGATCGACGAGCGCCTCAAGGCCTGCGATCGCTTCCTCATCATGGCGGCTGTGCTCAAGGGCTCGTTTATAGCATTCGAGAGCCTCGGCGTAAGAACCCAGCTGGTGCTCGAGTCTTCCCTTTTTAAGCAGGTCTTTTCGGACATCAGGGTTTTTTACGAGTGGGTCAACCAAGTCATTGAGAACCAAAAGCAATGCATCGGTATTGTTGCTATCCGCCAGTAATCTTTCCTGCCACCTCAAGGCCCGCAGTGGGTCACGGTCTTCTTTTTGTGCCAGTCGAAGAGCTGCTCTAGCTCGGTCGAAATCTTTTAACTCGGTCTCACAGACCTCTGCCAGCTCATAGCAAACACCCAGGCGTTCTTTAGCAACAGCGTCGTCCCATTTTGGGAAAACCTCCTCCAAGGCATCTGCCAGTATTGACGGACGATTCGCACGCCGTGACAGGTCACAAAGCATCTTCAAAGAAGGAACGTCGGCCGGCAGCTCAGGGTCACCAAGCCGCAAAAGCTCATCGATTGCGCTAGGCAAATCTTCCAATTTCTCAGAGAACACATTGGCGCGCCGGCCGCGAAAGCGGGCCAAGCTACTCGCATCGGAATGTTCACAAAGAGCTTCTAAGGCGTTCAAGACTGTCTGCCAATCTCCAACCTTGTCGGCCTGCTCCATCCAAGATTCTTCCAGTCGTAGATCGCGGGGCCTAAGTGAGAAAGCCCGCGTCAAACAATCGAGTGCGCTTGGCCCGTTGTCTAATTGCGAATCGTACCAGGTCGCCATCCGTGTCAAAAGTGGTACTGTGTGAACCTCGGCCTCCAACGCGCTGACATGGTTCTCACAGAAATCCACGAGCGGCTGATAGTCCCCCGCCCTCTCTGTTTCATCGATCCACATGCTTCCAAGGGCTCGCTTCACATTGCCCCGGTCATTAGCCTGATAGAGTTCCTGACACGCCTCGCGGGCCAATCCATGACCTGGCTCTTCCGTAAAAACACGGCGCAGTATTCTCTCTGCCTCTAAGTGATCCCCCAAGCGCAGACCAAAACCGCGTGCATAATCCAGTGCACGTATACGTCTTTCTTCGTCATCATCAATCAGCGGTAATTCAGAGGCGTAGGCCTCTAGAACACCTTCCGGGTTACTGGTCTTGAAATATAACTCGACCAGTCTCGCCCAGATCCATTGTTCATCCGGGCAGACTTCGGCCAACTGCTCCGCACATACAATTGCTTCTTCGTACCGCTCAAGCTCGTCGGCCAAAACCTCAATAAGACGGCGCCCCACCGACATCGTATCTTCTGCGCTTACATCTTCTTCAAAGCGGCTCTGAAGATAGGTGGCATGCTTTTCGTGGTCACCGAGTTGCTCGTAGAGTCTATCAAGCGCCGGGATACATGCATCGGGCATAGAAGGCAGGTCACGCACTTTTTCCCAGCTATCGACGGCACGCTCAATATGGTCCCAAGGTTCTTCAAACCCCCGCCCCAAGTCTATCCACATTGAGCGTTTCGTGGCTTCATTGAGGTCAGGTTCTTTAGCTTCGGCCAACTGGTAAAGAGCCTCCGCTTCCATTTCACTTGGGACGAGTTCTCGAATCAACGCGGCTGCGCCCTGGCGAGACTCTTCATCCGAGCCATAGGCGTAAAGTAGATCACCCAACGAGAGCGCAGGCTCCTCGGTTTTTACACCAGCCTTAGCAGCCCGCAATGCCATGCGTTGAAGCATTTCTGCCTTGAGCTTTGGCATCACTGCACGAAAAGCGTCACGGCTTCCTAGATGTTCCTGTGGTGCATCACTTAGGCGCAAAAGAGTGTCGGCAAGAGCCTCATCGCGAGAATCATAACCGAACGATTTGGCAGCACAGCGGTACCCGTTTAAACGGTCATCTAACTTCGTATCGTAAAGTTCCAAAAGCCTGCGCCACATATCTGCAGCCGCAAAATCAACTTTTTCATCCTCGACAAGTACTTCGAGCATGCGCGCTTCACCCGCATGATTTCCATTCTCGCTAAACAGAGGCTCAAGTGTCTTGGCAATCTCTAACGGCCAAACACCCTGATCAAACATTCGCTCCAAAGCCTCTACGCAAAGTGCGTCGTCGCCCAGATCTTCAACGGCCTTGATATACCAACCCGCTGCGTCTTCGGGCTCGCCGCCCGACTCCTCTAGTATTTGGGCAAGGTCCCGGCAGGCCACACCAGACTCTTCACCTATCTCAAGATTCGCTATTCGGGATTCGTGGCGTTGGATGAGTTCAGAAAACTCTGAGGCATCTCGTAGATATTCACTCAATGAATGAAAGGCAGAGGCATCGGCTGGCTCGATATCCAGAATCCGCCGCCACACATCCGCAGCCTCAGTTGAATCTTCCAACTCAAGTAAGGCACCCGCCAGTAAATGCAAAGTGGCCACACGCTCCAGCGGATCAACCGCTTCTTGGATCTGAGCCCGGAAATACTCAGCGGCTTGGTCTTGAGGTGCCAGGCGCATCAAGAGGCGACTAACCGACTCATACCCCTCACTCTCCTGCTCCCCAAGCGGGATACGGGTGCGCCAAGTCGCGAGCGCTGATTCATGATCTTCCACAACAAACTCTTGAAAACGCGCCAGACCTTCTAGCTCGGTTTTTTTCAATTCCGGGTCGAAAACAATCTGCACACCTTGAGCCAGAGATTCGGCTATCTTTTGAGCCCGCTCACCGGTGGTCGCCAGAGCTTCCATTTCTTCACGAAGCTTCGTGCCCGCAGCGGCCTCATAAAGCTCTCCCCAAAGCTCGATGGCCTCATCAAACTTCTCAAGCTTGTTCGCATACAAGGAACCCAGCTCTTGCATCATCGACATCCGCAGCCGCGGTTCGACTGAATCCATTCGGAGAACAAGTAACCGAGCTAAACCTTCTTCTTGGCCCTCGGCACGGTATGCTTCTTCCAGCGCAGCGCATGCCCGCTTATGCGTGGGTTCAATCCCTAAGATTTCTTCAAAATGCAGGAGGCCTCTTGAACTATCATCGAGTGAATTCTCACAGATATTGGCCATTCTCATTCGAGCCGCAACCCGCAGTGAGTTCCCCACCGTTTCATTTTGAGCCAGCTTCTCCAAAACTCGAATCGCTTCTTCGGGCTGCTTATTTTCAAGATAGTAATTGGCCAGCTTGTCAGTGGCACGGTCGCTCTCTGGGTTTTTTTCGAGGACTTGCCGGTAGAGACGCGCGGCGCCCGCGGTATTGCCCAACTCTTCCTCGTAAAGTTGTGCAGCCTGGAAACTGAGTTCAATCGACTGCGCCTCACTCTTGACGGTCCCAGCCATCTTCTCGAGCTCTTCAGCCAAAGCACCGTAGCGTCCATTTTCTTCGTAAACGTCGCGCAGTAAGGCGAGGCCTTCCTCGTCGCCGGGGGATGCGCCCAAGGCTTTGTCCAAGGAAACGAGCGCAGCATCGCGGTGTTCGCCATAGGCAAGTTGTAACTCAGCGACCTCCAACCACATACCCGCTGCTTGCTTCTCGTCTGAGATCGAAAGGTGCATGGCGCGGCCATCTAACTCTAAAACTTTTTGCTTCCAGTCTTTACGGCACAATTCCAAATCATGCTGGACCGTGAGTGCCACCGGATCGTCTTCCCGAATTTCCGCGAGCTTTTCCGCACCTTGAGCAGCCAAAGCATGGAGCCGCGGCTTTTTGACCATTTCTTGGGTGAGTTCGCGAAGCCGGACCAAACGCTCTTCGTCTAAACCTCCAACCCTCAACTCGTTTAGTAGGGAGTCGAAAACCAAACGCGGACGACCACGTTCTTGGTGAATCATGCCGCGAATTCGGTAAGGTTCGGGATTAAGCGCATCGGCGCCAATCGCTTCGTCCAAAGCGTTGAGCCCTCGGCCATGATCTTTGAGGCGTTCAACACAAATCTTGGCAATTTCAACCCAGCCATCGGATGTATCCGGTGACGCTGCCTGAGCTCGAAGCTGCTTCTCGTAGAGTTCTACGCCCTCGGTCAGTGCGCCGCGGTTGAAGTACAACTCCCGCAGAATTTTCGAGGCTTCTAAATCGCTGGGATCGATATGCAAAGCTTGCTTGAGGTAAGGCTCTGCACGGGCCGGTTGCTCTAAGGATTCAATATAAAGATTAGCACCGCGTACCCAAAGATTAGCAGCCATCGCCGGTTCAACTTTAGCGGCAAGGACATCGTAGAGCTTGGCGAGTTCATCGAGCTGGCCCTCTTTGGCATAGATCTCTTCGACCGCGCTCAGAGCCTGGGCGTCATCGGGACTTTCGTCAAGCCTGTCGAGATGCGCGTCCAATTCCGCCATGCCGATGCTCTCTTCTTAGCGAATGTGAATGGGTATCCACTATAGACAAATCTGGGGACTGGTTCTAGGAAACTTTGGATTGGATTTATTAAAGAATTGCCGGAAATCCCCCCAAATACGGGCCCCAGATCTCCAAAGCCGTGTGCCGGAGAATTTGCTCAACCTGACCGGAAAACAAAGGGATAATTGACGGTGACCACGCCCCCGCCAGCCGGCCTTGGAAACTCCCAGGTTTTGATTCGGCGCATAATACACTTCTCGGCCCGTTTACTGCCGAGGGTCGAGTCCTTAATCTTCACGCGCACAACCCGCCCAGAAGCAGAGATCACCCAGCTTGCAACCACACGGCCGGCCAGATTTTGCCGCCTTTGTAACTCAAACTCGTAGCAATAGCGGATTTGATTAATATTTTCGCGGATGACGCGCTCCACGACTTCACGCGCCAATGAGCCCATGATCGTTGGTGTAGACAATGACACCGCCTTGCGCTCTTTACGTTTATCAAGCTTCACATCGGCGCCGTAATTGGCTTTTCCGCCGCCCATTCGCCCCATCGTGTCGACCCGGGGAGCGGCCGCCGCGGCGCGTAATTTTCCGCCAGGTATCATCGAGCTGCTTAGGCCCACGGTTGGCATGGCCGAGTCGCTGGATGCGTCTCCACGGGTTCCGATCACTGCCACCAATCCGCCTTCTAGGTTTCCACCGATGCCCGCCGCTTCTCCTAGAAGCGCATCGGTGCCGCCCTGGCTGCCATCGTCAAACAAAGCCGAGAACTGTTCTTTAAGCTCGTCTTTTCGCTTATCCCGAGCATCTTCCTCATCCACTGGTTGGTCCTGGTCAGCCACAACAAGTTGCTTCTCAACCTCTTGGAGCTCTTTCTTCGTTTTTACTTTCTTTGTGGCTTTATCTTCCGCGGTGGGTTCTTCAACCTTGGGCGGCTTTAAAAGAAGACTGGCAAATCTATCGGGCTCCTCAAAAAACGCTCCATCCAAAGCTTTATCTGGGGCCGGAAGACCGTAGAGATACATGCCAAGTAAAAGGTGGGTCAGGAGAGAAAAGAGTGCGAGGTTCGCAAACGCAAAATCGAAGGTACGAAAAAGACCAAGAGGCGGTTTTTGTAGAGCCGCCACAAAGCTTAACTCAAGAGACCAGCCGCCCACATCAATTTGCGCTTTGCTTTCAAGATCAAGGCTAAGACTGTGACAACCTTCCAGGCCCGCCACAGGTTTAGACAACTCAGAGGCGGCCCACTGCTCAAGCGATTGCTCCTGATTTTGATGAACAACTTGGCCCGTGAAGCCGTCTGCCCACTGCAGCTCTGCAACACCCCCAACGTAGCGTACCAGGGGAAAATCTGACTTGGGTAGGATGTCGTCGCCCACAAAGACTTGAGCACGCTTTGATTCACCTAGAATCAAAGGGGTATTTGCATGGAGGTGCTCCATACTAACCAGTTCCCCGGCCACAAACCGCCTAAGCTCTAAAAGTGCGTGCTTTTCGTCGAATAAAAGCTCGGGGGCAACATCATCAGCATCATGAAGCTCCACCACTTGATACTCAGCGGGTACCTCGAAACCAGTAAACGGTTCAGACGGCGTATTTGCGGTGGGCGCTTCTGCTGGAGCTTTGGGTTCTGCTTGCGCGAGAGGCTCTGCTACAGGCTCATCGGGCACTGCGTTGAGTTTGGCTGGCTCGCCAATCCCAACCAGCAATACTGTTTCCCCAAGACCTATCCGATCTCCGTGGCTTAAAACCGACCGCTGAACACGTTCATCACCCAATAAGGTGCCCGCGGTAGTCCCCATGTCGACCAAGGTCGCCTCTACGGCGCCAATCTCAATGACCGCATGAATTCGCGCAACCGAGGGATCCTCTAACCGAATGGCAGCTGAGGCCATCCGCCCTATTTTGGCCGTGCGATGAACACCACTTGATAAAACAAGCGTCTCTTTAACGGCGTCACCGTCCAATACGGATATATGTAACTCTAGGGTCATGATTTTGAGAGGTATCAGTTAGAAGTTACGGCCATCGACTACTTCAGTCCATGTATCGAATGCGTCGGTGCCGCCGGCGATTTTTCTGGAACAAGTTTCAGTTTTATCAAATCGCAGCGACCGAGATTCAATACATATGGAAAGCTTGGCGTATGTATAGGAAATTGAAACAAGAAAAGACGTATACTTCGCTCGAGCAAGGCGCCGTTT
>JABJBS010000175.1 GCA_018668695.1 Deltaproteobacteria bacterium | reverse complement strand
TCTTGGGACCAACCTAACAGCGTAGTTTGGCTTACCAGAGCTCACGGGGGAGTGCCGTGAGGCCCTTGGATTAAGATGAAGCGAACCATGAGTAGGGAATACCTCCTGATTTTTGCCGCACTGCATTCAAGGTTTTTGGGCAATCCGACGCACTTATTCCTCAATAGCCTCAATTCTATGGGTTGTTTAGCTGATTGGCATGAGCTATAGGAGCCAACTGGTTTTTTTATGAAATAAGTGATTTCGCGTCGGATGAACGACCGAAAAGATAACTGTGTGGAATAGCAATGGTAGCACTGAGAACGTATAGCTTTTTAGACTCTCTTCAGCCTCAACTAACAGCGCATGTCTGCTCGACTTGTCGCGGGTTTTGGCCTGTTCCGTATGAGGCGGCTCTTTTTATTGAGATTGCGCCTGGTATGGCCATTCACAAATTACTTGATCGCGCCTTAAAGGAAACTCGTGTTCACCCGGCGACCATCGTTGTTGAGCGTGCTTTCGGTATGGTGATGTTGCACAGTCATGACAAAGGTGAAGTCATGACGGCGGGTGAAGCCATTCTCAGCGAACTTCACGTTGACGAAAGTGAGCGCTTGAAGCCTCGCATTGTTACCCACGAAATTATTCGCTCTATCGAGCCCGACCACGCGCAGTGTGTAAACAAGATCCGTTATGGTTCTATGATTACTCCCGGTGAGTCGTTGCTTATTCTCGAATCTGAGCCGGCCGCTTATATTGCTCTTGCAGCAAACGAAGCGGAGAAGGCAGCCAATGTGAATCTTCTTGAGTGCCAGAGCTTTGGTGCTTTTGGACGACTCTACATGTCTGGTACAGAAGCTGAGATTGACTGTGCAGCGGAAGCTGCGATTGCGGCTCTTGAAGGTGTTCAGGGTAAGCCACTTCCAAAACGATAATTTTGCTTTAAGCAAAATTGAACAAACAATTGATTGAACCGAAACCCCGTTTACTGAGGGTTTGATAAAGAAGGATGAATACAATGGCAGATGCACTTGGAATGATTGAAACCAGAGGATTTGTTGGCATGGTTGAAGCTTCGGACGCCATGGTTAAAGCGGCACGTGTTGAGCTGATCCCACATGTAAAAATCGGTGGTGGTCTCGTAACTACGATTGTTCGTGGTGATGTCGCAGCGGTTAAAGCAGCAACTGATGCAGGTGCACGCGCAGCTGAGCGAGTTGGTGAGCTTATCAGCGTTCATGTTATCCCAAGACCACATGAAAACACTGACGCCGTTTTGCCACTCACACGCGCCGGAGAATAATTCGTGCATTTAGCTCGAGTCATAGGCAGCGTCGTTGCAACCCGCAAAGAAGAAGAGCTTGAAGGTTTAAAGTTTCTTCTCCTTGAGCACGCCAACCCAAAGGGTGAGGGACGTGAATCTTATGTGGTTGCGATTGACGCCGTTGGCGCAGGCGCTGGAGATCTTGTGATGTATGCATCCGGGTCATCGGCACGCCAAACGGCTGTCACCAAAGACCGCCCCGTGGATGCTACTGTTATGGCCATTGTGGACCAGATAGAAGACCAGGGCGCTTTGGCTTACTCTAAATCTGACGATTCCTAATTCGCAATTTGCGAGTTGAGATAATGCCATGCCATATATGTCTGAAGACAAAATAGCGTCAATTGTGGACCGTGTTGTGTCTCGTTTGCAAACGAGTGACAGCTCTGTTCCTGAGAACCCAAACCCGAAACTACGCCCAGCTCAGGTAAACCCTCCCTATGGATGTGGACCTACCTCGAAGCGGGAGTCACCTACACGTGTGGCGCCGGCCGGATACGGCCAAAAGTCGCGGGGAGGCTTAGGGCGAGGCGTATTTGCGGATGTCAATTCTGCGGTAGCCGCGGCTCAGGAAGCATTTGTTGCATACTCGATGTTGGGCCTTCAGGCACGCTACCGGATTGTGGACGAGGTTCGTCGGGAATGCCGTCAGCATGTTGAAAAGCTCGCTCAAATGGCAGTTCAGGAGACTGGCTTAGGCCGCGTTGATCAGAAACTTATCAAGAATCGGCTTGTTATCGATAAGACGCCAGGACCCGAAATTCTTGAACCATGGGCCAAAAGTGGTGACGAGGGTTTAACTCTCGAGGAGTGGGCTCCTTACGGGGTGATTGGTGCGATTACGCCAACGACCAATCCGACTGAAACTATCATCTGTAACGGTATTGGGATGATTGCCGCGGGCAACTCGGTTGTTTTTAATGCCCATCCTGGTGCAAAGAAGTGCAGCATCTTTACCGTTCAAATCATTAACGATGCGATTGTTCGCGCGGGCGGTCCGGAGAATTTATTAACGCTTACTGCAGAGCCAACGATTGAGTCGGCTCAAGCGGTGATGACCCATCCGGGAATTCGTCTTTTAGTCGTTACGGGTGGACCTGGGGTCGTGAAGGCCGCTATGGCGTCCGGCAAAAAAGTGATTGCGGGTGGACCCGGCAATCCTCCAGTGCTCGTTGACGAAACGGCAGACCTTGAGCAGGCTGGGGAGGGCATTGTTAAGGGTGTCTCTCTAGACAACAACATTGTCTGTACGGCTGAAAAAGAAATTATTGCCGTGTCTGCGATTGCTGATCCTCTCAAAGCGTCCATGGCACGTCATGGCGCCTATGAACTCTCGGCGACGGAAATCCAGCGCCTCGAGAAAGTTGTCGTCGAAGACGGACATGCGAATAAAAAGTGGGTTGGTAAAGACATTGCCAAGATCCTTGGTGAAATCGGTGTCCAAGCACCTCATGGTACCTTGATCGCTTACGGCGAAGTACCAGAGCGCCATCCCTTCGTTCAGGCTGAGCTTTTGATGCCTGTGACGGGTATGGTTCGTGTTGCTGACGCTCGTGAAGGTGTCCATATGGCGGTTCGTTGTGAGCATGGAAATGGCCATACCGCGTCGATGTACTCGAAAAATATCGACAATATGCATATGATGGCCCGAGCCATCAATACGAGTATATTTGTCAAAAATGCTCCTACTTATGCGGGCTTAGGGCTCGGCGGCGAAGGCTATACGTCTTTCACGATTGCAAGCCCAACTGGCGAGGGGCTAACCACCGCTCGCGACTTTTCCCGATTAAGACGCTGCGTCCTCAAAGAGCATTTCCGAATTATCTAAGTCGTTCTTTTTGACGACACCCTTGCCATCCTCTGATTGATCAACCAATGCCCCTGTGGTAGTCCGTTTTCGCCCCCCGGGGCCACAGCTGGCTCCGAGTGGTAAGTGCGCCTTGCGCACCAATTTGGCCTGTAAAAAGAGGACTTTAGCTGTGACCGACGCATCCACCGCATTTGCTCATCCCGACGTATTTGTTGACCGCCATCTTGGACCTGCGCAAGCAGAGATCGAGACTATGCTTAAGACCTTAGGTTTTAGCAGCCTTGAGGAGATGGTCAGTAAAATTGTTCCCGAGAATATCCGACTCAAGGAAAGTCTGAATATCGGTGCAGGGCTCAGTGAGCGTGAAGTGATGGCTCGCCTCCGCTCCATGGCAGATAAGAATAAGGTCATGAAGTCCTACATTGGACTCGGCTATTACGACTGTGTTGTGCCGCCGGTGATTCAGCGAAATATCCTTGAAAACCCAGGTTGGTACACACAGTATACTCCGTACCAAGCTGAGATTGCTCAAGGGCGCCTCGAAGCGTTGTTCAACTTTCAAACTCTGGTTTGCGAACTCTCCGGAATGGAAATCGCGAATTCATCCTTACTCGATGAATCCACGGCAGCAGCCGAAGCCATGACACTCTGCTTGCGGGTAAACCGTAAGAACAAGTCTAAGCGCTTTGTCGTTTCAAATAGCTGCCACCCTCAGAACATCGAAGTCATGAAGACCCGCGCTCGTCCACTTGGTATTGAAGTGGAAGTAGCAGATTTGGCGAACCTCGAAATTGGTGATGGCTTAGCTGGTGTGATGGTTCAGTACCCAACGACTGAGGGATACGTTGAAGATTATGCGGCGCTATCCGAGAAGGTGCACGCAGCTGGCGGCATGGTCATTGCCTCAGCAGATTTGATGGCTTTGATGATGCTTACGCCACCCGCGAAGTGGGGCGCCGATGTGGTTATCGGCAGCAGCCAGCGCTTTGGTGTACCGATGGGATTTGGCGGACCGCACGCTGCTTACATGGCCACTCGAGAAACCTACAAACGCTCGGTTCCAGGACGAATCATCGGTGAATCTAAAGATGCAGACGGCAACCCTGCTCTGCGATTGGCACTTCAGACCCGTGAGCAACATATCCGCCGCGAAAAAGCGACGAGTAATATATGTACAGCTCAGGTTCTTTTAGCGGTTATGGCCAGTATGTATGCGGTCTACCACGGACCTGTCGGCCTCAAGAGAATTGCCAGTCGGATTTCTCTGATGGCAGGCGTTTTTGAAGCAGGTATTCGAAAGCTAGGGTTGTCTTCAGGCGGAAAGTCATTTTTTGACACCGTTGCCGTGGCATTTAGCAGTCAAGAACGTGCGGACTCTGTGATGAATGCGGCGGTAGCAGCCGGTCTCAATTTAAGACGACTGGATTCTACAACCGTGACCGTCAGCATTGACGAAACAACCGACCCTGAAGATGTCCAGACGCTACTCGGGGTTTTTGGTGGAGAGCAGGGCAGCGCTCTTTCTCTTAAAGACTTAGTTCCCGAAGTGAGAGGCATTGACCCATCGATGCTTCGAAATGACAAAGTTCTAACTCAGGAAATTTTCAATTCGATGCATTCGGAGACCGAATTTCTGCGATACGTGAGCCGGCTTCAAAGTAAGGACCTTTCACTAACGACGTCCATGATTCCACTTGGTTCATGTACAATGAAGCTTAATGCGACAACTGAAATGTTGGGTGTAACCTGGCCAGAGTTTTCGAACTTGCATCCATTTGCGCCGGCCGACCAAACGGTGGGTTATCGTGAAATGTTTGACGAGCTTGAGAAATGGCTTGGTTCAGTAACGGGCATGGATGCGGTTAGTCTGCAGCCCAATGCGGGTTCTCAAGGAGAATACGCGGGGATGTTGGTCATTCAGACTTATCATGAAGCCAGAAATGATACCGCTCGTAACGTATGCTTGATTCCTTCCTCTGCGCACGGCACCAACCCTGCGAGTGCGATTATGGCTGGGATGCGAGTCGTTGTGATTGGATGTGATGACCAAGGCAATATTGATCTTGAGGATCTGAAGGCCAAAGCGGAGAAGCATAAAGATGATCTCTCGGCGATTATGGTTACCTATCCGTCGACCCATGGCGTTTTTGAAACAGGTATCAAAGATATTTGCCAAATTGTTCATGACAATGGTGGTCAGGTCTACCTCGATGGCGCCAACATGAACGCACAGGTCGGAATATGTCGCCCTGGCGATTACGGTGCCGACGTCGTTCACTTAAACTTACACAAGACATTCTGTATTCCACATGGTGGGGGCGGACCAGGCATGGGACCGATTGGCGTTCAATCGCACTTGGCTCCTTTTCTACCTGGACACCCTATGGTGGAGGTTGGCGGTGACGATGCGATGGGCCCGGTTTCAGCGGCGCCTTGGGGCAGCCCGTCGATTCTTCCAATCTCGTGGTCCTATATTGCGATGCTTGGTGATGCAGGGCTTCAAAAGGCCACTGAACTAGCAATGTTGAACGCAAACTACATGGCCAAGCGATTAGAGAACCATTACCCGGTTCTATTTCGTGGCCATGAAGGTCTAAGCGCACACGAATTCATTCTTGATGTGCGTGGGTTTAAAGAAACCACAGGCATTGAAGTCGAGGATATTGCGAAGCGTTTGATGGATTATGGTTTCCATGCGCCAACCATTTCCTGGCCGGTAGCGGGAACCATGATGGTTGAACCAACAGAGAGTGAGTCTAAGTCTGAACTCGACCGCTTCTGTGACGCGATGTTGAGTATTCATGCCGAGATTGTCGCTATCGAAAAGGGCGAACTCGATAAGGTTGATAACCCCCTCAAAAACGCGCCGCATACCGCCAATTGTTTGGTGAAGGCGTGGGACCACCCTTACTCACGTGAGCAAGCAGTGTATCCTGGTGGATGGGCGACTGAGCATAAGTTCTGGCCAGCGGTTAGACGCATCGACAACGTTTACGGTGACCGTAATTTGGTTTGCTCTTGTCCTCCTCTTTCAGAGTATTCAGAAGAGCAAGCGTAAGGTTACTAGAGAGGCACGCATGCGATGGCGTCATCGCATGTCGCTGCTTCGGTAATGCAGTTGGTGATGCTCTGGAATATTGCTCCGGGCGCATTTTCATGTAGGAAAATACAGGCATCGATACAGGTTAGGCCGCTGTCTAAGGATGGTGCGCAGATCGAGATGTCGGCCCCTGTCCCATATTGAGATGCTAACTCTTGGCATTCTATGCCAGAATCGCAATCGTCGGTTGTTTCACAAACCGGAGCGCAAAATCCTTCCACACACATAACAGGCCCATTGCTAGAGTCGCATTGCGCAGTGTATTGGCACGTGCCATCGGTTGAAGGCTCGCAGCCGATTTCGTCAACAGCGCCGTCTAGATTGTTGTCATATCCATCACATATTTCTGACGACTCGGGAGACAATCTACCTGTCTCAGGAACACAGAGGTCTCCAGAACAAACGTGGCCTTCTGGGCACCCGTCAGCGCAATCACCCGCGCAGTAGGGGAAGGGGTCGTTTTCCAGCCATGTGCAGCTGTCTTGGCAGTCACCTCGTAGATCGCAGGCTTGGCCAACCACGGTGGGTTCCCCGCAAGCACCTTCGTCGATGGTACCATCGCAATTGTCGTCGATGCCGTTACAAATTTCTGGGACCAATTCGAGTGGGCTGTCGGTGCAGGTGGCAGCCGGTACGCATAGATTGGGGTCATCTGGAGAACAGCCAATAAGGGCTGCGCGTACGGCAGCGTGAGCGTCTATAAGCCCGTAGCCATAGAATGGAGATTTTAGGAACCCATCTCCGTCCGGTTCATAGAGACCATTGGCTTTATCTATTTTACGGCTCGTTCGGCGCAAGATGTCTTTGACGGCCAAGGCAGTGAGGTCCGGGTTGGCGCTGAAAATCAAACCGACGAGACCGGTGACGGCAGGAGCAGCGGATGAGGTACCACCAAAATCGGCCGTAACATCTCCGGTTGGGTCTAAGGCTTCTGGGTTCCCAGTTGAGGCGTAGCCCAGGTCACCCAACACATCACTGGTCACGATGCCTGGCATGAGGTGGTTGCCGTTGGACGGTGCGGCTACCCAAACAGCGTCTCCAAAGTCACTGTAAGATGATTTGATGCCTCGGGCATTGATTGAAGCCACGCCGATCGTTAAGGGATGAGTAACGTAGGGGTCTGAGAGCACGTCTTCGTTTCCATTTCCAGCTGCAAAAATGACCACGGTGCCTTTACCATCCCGCCCATTCTCAGCGACATCTCTTAGAGCTTGGTCGATGATATCCGGCACGGGCTCGATGGCCGCAGGGGATTCTAGTACCGCAGGGTTACCATCAGGTGGCCCCCAGCTGTTGTTGATGGTCCATGCGCCATTGGCCGTAGATTCGGTGAAGGTCTCAGCCACCGCCAAATCTTCGTTGGGTGAACCAAAGTCGGTCCATACCGGCATCACTGAACAGCCCGGGCAAACACCCGCCGTCCCAGTTTCGTTATCAGCGATAGCAGCGCTTACACCCGCGACCGAAGTACCGTGGTTACAGCAGCCTTCCGTAAGATTGTCGTCGATGTCGGTCGGTAAATTCACGCCTATAATCTGTGAATCCGAATTTCTCATAAAAGGAATGTCAGGGTGGCGAAGGTCGACCCCGTCGTCATTGATGGCAATAATGACTTCTTGATTGCCCGTGGTTATATCCCATGCATAGGTGGTTCTCATGTCTGCGCCAGCTAGACGAAGGCTACCTTGTCCTTCATTGAGGTGGTGCCATTGATCTGAGAAGAATGGGTCGTTCGGTATATATCTGAGTTGATGTTGGCGCAGAAAGTTGGGGCTGGCCCATTTGATACTCATGTTATCTAGGAGCCGGTCGCAGGCGCTGATGCTGTCTTCGAAGAGTGCTCGAGCAAGCCATGTCTGGGGTAGACCTTTCACGGAACGCACGAGCGTCAATTTGAGTTGTTCCAGCAGTGGAGCGAGGTCAGCTGCAGTTTGGTCTGGCGCGTGGAAAAGAATTTCATCAGTGGAGAGAATCCGTTCACCCCGGCTGTTGGTAAATACAGGGTAGACGCCTCGGATGGAAGGATGTGTGAAAGTCTGCGAGTTTACATTCTCAGCCTTAAAGTGTGCAACCAGCATATGCTTTGACTGCAGTGAGTCGAACTGTTCGATACGTTCAACACCGATGATATCGGGGGTAGAGGGTGACGCTTCGTTTAATGCTATCACAAACTCTTGAGTAGAGGTCTCTAATATATAACGACTGCCGCCTGCCAAATAAGTTCGTTCACCATAGAGCGGGCCGTCTTCTCCGCAGATTTCGTCATAGTGCTCACAGGCAGGGATACATTCAGGAGGCGCGATACAGGTATTGTAGAGGGGCTCGCATTCCTCTTGGTAGCATACCTCAAGTTGCGCATCATCTTCGGCGTTTACTTCGCAGTCATCTAGGCAGTTATAGTAGGCATCGGCTGCTTCAAGGGCCTCTGGTATTGCATTTTCGTCACACGTCTCAAAACAAGAATCAACATCGTCGGGGCCGTTAGTCCAACAACCGTCAATGCAATCAAGGTATTCGCTGCAATTTAGCTCAGCTG
>JABJBS010000174.1 GCA_018668695.1 Deltaproteobacteria bacterium | reverse complement strand
TTTTTGGTAAGCTTCCGCGCTTGCCCTATGGCATCAAACCCATGCCAGACCATATCGCAGAGCGCGCGCCCACGGCCTACTACTACCAAGGCTCCGTCAAAAACGGCACATCCGGCACCTTTATCGTCAACACCAGCCGCTTAGACCAGCGCCCACGCTACGAAATGCGCGCACTCACCTACCACGAAGCCATGCCAGGCCATCACTTGCAAATTGCTTTGAGCCAAGAGCTCGAAGCAGCCGGGATGCACCGCTGGCGCGAATTGGTGGGCTATACGGCCTTTGTTGAGGGCTGGGGCCTTTATTCAGAGCGCTTGGGCCTTGAAGTAGGCGGCAAAGATGGCGACACCCGCGGCTTTTACGAAGACCCTTACGACGACTTTGGCCGACTTACCTACGAGATGTGGCGTGCCCTCCGCTTGGTGGTAGACACCGGCCTCCACGCCTTTGGTTGGGAGCGGGAGAAAACCATCGAATACATGCTATCCAACAGCGCCTTAACCCGCACCAATGTTGAAAACGAAGTGGACCGCTACATATCCTGGCCCGGCCAAGCTGTAGCCTACAAAACCGGTGAGCTGCGTATTCGTGCATTAAGAGCTGAAGCCGAGAAGAAACTGGGCGATGCATTTGATATCCGCGGCTTTCACGACGTGGTGCTGGAACAAGGTGCCATTCCTTTGGAAGTACTCAGCGCCCGGGTAAATGCTTGGATGGAAAAGGTTGCCAACACGCCTGAGAGTTAGGCTAACTCAACGTCACCGCGCGCCTTGCTCCAGACGGGCACACCGTAGGAACCGCTGGTCGGGCAGAAATCAGCATTCATTAAAAGCCCAAGCAGTCCTCGGATGCCCGAATGCGAACCCTTCGGCGCACCCATCTTCGCTGCTGCTTGCTCTGTTTTCATAAATCCCAATAGCTTTACGCCGCGAGGACGGGGACTTGAGGAGGTTCGCGTTAGGACGCCAAAGACGGACGACCAGCGGTTCGCAGCTAGGCCCGGACCGCGGCAAGCGATGCGGTGACACTAAAAAAGTACCTTTCCCTACATTGCCGGGAATAAACCCAGTCACCCGTGGGTCTTGTTATGTGACCTCTGGTGACGCCCCCATCCGTCCGATAGACTCAGGTCCATTCTTGAGACCCATAATGGAGATATGCCCATGCTCAACGGACGAAACTTGTCCCTGCCCATCTTTCTTCTCATCGCTGCCACCGTGCTTGTTTCGTGCAAGCGCGACACCAAGCCATCTGAGAATGCTTCAACTGAGCAAACCCAAACCCCGGAAGCGCCATCGATTATCGCAGCGCGCACGGCGGGTACCGTCTCCAGTAAAAGTCCGATTCGGGTGCAATTTGTAGACGCACAAATTCAAACCTCCCAAGCCGGTGAATCGGCTCCAGAAGGCATCTTCAAGTTTGAACCAGCCATTGAAGGTTTGGCGGTTTGGGAAAGTACCCACGAGCTGCAATTTCGTCCCAGCAAAGCCTTGCCTCAAGGACAAACCTACACCGCCACCGTGGATCTCAAGAAAGCCACCGGTGAAGAAGTAGAAGAGCTCAGCCTTGGGTTTCAGGTGATGTTTCAAGCCTACGAAATTGCCTTTGATGGTCTCATGCTGGCACCGGGCAAAGACTCCACCAAACAGGTTTTAAAGGGCGTCATCCGCACCGCCGATGCTTCCAATGGCCGCGAAGTGGAAAGCATTCTCAAGGCGCAACACACAGACGACTCTTTAACCACGACCTGGGAGCACACCTCAGAGCGAGAGCACAAATTTACGATTGCGGGCATCACCCGCCAGAGCGCAGACTCCAAGCTCAACATCGCCTTAGATGGCCAAAGCATTGGTGTAGACCGCACCTCTGCTCGGGAGTTCAATGTTCCCGGGCTTAGCAATTTCACCGTGACCAATGTGCGGGCCATGACTCAAGGTGGCCGCCATGTGGAAGTGCGTTTTTCCGATCCGCTCAAGCTTCGCCAGAATCTACGAGGCCTGATTCGGGTGGGTAAAAAGAAGCTGCGTATGCAAATCGATGGCAGCGTGGTCCGCGTTTACAGCAACCAGGCATGGCTTGCCAATGAAACCATTGAAATCTCCGACAACATTCAAAGCAAGACAGGCTTTCGCCTCAAAGCGGCCAGCAGCCATACCGTTAGCTTTAGCTTTCATAAACCAGCGGTGCGCTTCACTGGCAAAGGCGTGATTTTACCATCCAGCAGCAATTTCACCCTGCCCATTGAAGCCCGTGGTTTGGACTCGGTGGTGGTGGAAGCCATGCGGGTGAACAACAAGCAGATGACGCAGTTTCTGCAGGTGAACAACTTAAACGGCACCAGCCAAATGCACCGCGTGGGGCGCAGCATCTGGAAGAAAACCATCAAGCTCAACCCACAAGCTGAAACCAACGAAAAAGGCTGGGCCCGCTACGGCCTGGATATCAAGCCTTTGATAAACAAAGACACCCAGGGCCTCTACCGGCTCAGGCTTAGCTTTGCCCGCAAGCACATCAACTATCCCTGTGCGGCGGCGCCTGGAGAAGAAGAGCAAGACGCATCCCTCCAAAGCACCGACCAAGAAGAAGAGACCAGCTTCTGGGACAGCTTCGGTGACGAAGGCATGAGTTGGAGCGACTACTACGAAAACCGCCACAACCCCTGCCACGCCGGTTACTACCGCGGCTACCATGACCAGCGGGTGGAAAAATACCGCAATGTTCTCGTCAGCGACTTAGGCATGATTGCCAAGCTTGGCCAGGACAACACCCTCACGGTGGCCATCACCGATATCAACACCAATGCTCCTAAGTACGGTGTGGAAATCGTGGCCATGGATTACCAGCAAAACATCATCAGCCAGGGCCGCACCAACGACGGTGGCATGGTGCAATTGGAAGTAGAGCGCCGCCCCTACTTTGTGGTGGCCAAAGAAGGCAGCGACCACAACTACCTGCGCTTGCAAGATGGCCAGAGCCTCTCTACCAGCCATTTCGACACCAGTGGGCAGCGCCTGCAAAAAGGCATTAAAGGCTTTATCTATGGCGAGCGCGGCGTGTGGCGCCCGGGCGATAAGATTTACCTGACCTTTGTGCTCTTTGATTCGGCCCAGCTGCTTCCGAAAAACCACCCGGTGCATTTTCAGCTCACCAACAGCCGCGGCCAGGTAATCGAACGCATCACCCGCCAAAATGGTGTGGGCGGCTTTTACAGCATTGCCACCGAAACCGAGCGGGATGCTCCCACAGGCAATTACACCGCCACCTTCTTTGTGGGCGGTACCCAATTTACGAAAACCCTGAAAATTGAAACGGTGATTCCAAACCGTCTCAAAATAGAACTCGAAAACAAAGAGGAGCTGGTGAAATCCCCCAAGCTGGAACTGGATGCCACCCTGGCCTCTCAATGGCTCCACGGTGCCCCGGCGAAAAACTTAAGCGTGGATATTTCCGCCACGCTCTCGCCCACCACCACCCGCTTTGCAAAGCTTAGTGATTACACCTTCGACGACCCAAGCCGCCGCTACCGTTCGGACCGCAAAGAAATCTACGAAGGCACCTTGGATGCCAAAGGTAATCTCAATGTGAAGGCCAAACTGCCCATCTCCGGCAATCCCAGCGGTATGCTCAAGGCCAACCTCTTAACCCGCGTGTACGAACCAAGCGGCGCTTACAGTCAGGCAAGCCAGTCGGTGAAAGTTTCTCCCTACGAGCATTACGTGGGCTTAAGAGTACCTAAGGGCGACAAAGCCCGCGGCATGCTCCTCACAGATATGAAACACCCCATTGAAGTGGTGCGGGTAGACAACGATGGCAATCCTGCGGGCAATGGCCAGGTGGATATGCATCTTTATAAAGTTGGCTGGCGCTGGTGGTGGCAGCAAGGTTCGGAATCTATGGCAGACTTTGTAAGCTCCAACCGCTACCGCTCCATTCAAAAAGGCACGGTGACACTGGCAAATGGTAAAGCCACCTGGAACTTCAAAGTGGATTACCCCGAATGGGGCCGCTACCTGGTCACCGCCGTGGATAAGAGCGGCAAACACCGCTCGGCGAAAATCGTCTACATCGATTGGCCCGGCTGGGCTGGTAAGCAGCGCAAAGACAACCCCGGTGGTGCATCCGTCTTAAGCCTTTCAGCGGACAAAGCCGAATACAAAGTGGGCGAAGAAGTGACCCTGAGCATGCCTGCATCTCCTGGTGCCCGCATGTTTGTGAGCATTGAATCTGGCAGCCGCGTGCTGCGCTCCGAATGGGTAACAGCCGATTCAGAACGCATGCAGTACAAGCTTCAGGCCACCCCCGACATGGCGCCCACCGCCTACGCCCACGTGATGCTGGTGCAGGCTCATGAGAATACGCTTAACGATGCGCCGATTCGAATGTATGGCATCACGCCGCTTAAAGTGGTCAACCCTGATACGAAGCTCGAGCCGGTGATTGCCGCGCCCGAATCTTTTGAGCCCAACTCCACCGGCAAGCTCAGCGTGAGCGAGAAAAACGGCAAGTCTATGACCTATACCGTGGCCGTGGTGGACGAAGGCCTCTTGGGACTCACCAACTACAAAACCCCCAAGCCCTGGAAAAACTTCTACACCCGCGAAGCTTTGGGTGTGCAAACCTGGGACAGCTTTGACAATGTGATGGGCGCCTTTGGTGGCAAGCTCAACAACCTCTTAAGCATTGGTGGTAGCGACGAAGAAGACGAGGGAGGCGACGATAAAAAGAGCGCCAACCGCTTTGTGCCCATGGTGCGTTTCTTAGGGCCATTTACTTTGGCGGCGGGCGAAACCCGCGAGCACAGCATCGACATCCCCCAATACGTGGGTGCGGTGCGGGCCATGGTGGTAGCCGGTGATAGCCAAACGGGCGCCTTTGGCTCAGCCCATCAGGAAATCTTTGTGCGCAAGCCTCTTATGGTGCTGGCCACTTTGCCGCGGGTACTTGGCCCGGGCGAAGCCGTGAAGCTACCCATCTCAGTGTTTGCCATGACCGAGGATGTGAAAAACGTAAGCGTCCAAATCAAAACCGAAGGACCTCTCGCGGTAGATGGTAAAACCCAGCAAAGCCTCACCTTTGAGTCGCCGGGTGATTCCATTGTGACCTTCCCGCTCAATGTATTGGGCAACACCGGCATTGGCGTGGTGGAAGTGATTGCCACCGGCCACGGAGAAACAGCAAAGCAACGCATTGAGATTGATGTGATGCACCGCAATGTGGCTGTGAACAGGCTTTTTGCTGCGGTCATTGAACCGGGCACCACCTGGAACGATACCATCGAGCTGCCGGGCATGGTGGGCACCAACGAAGCCACCCTGGAGCTTTCTCACCTGCCGCCGCTCAACTTAGAAGAGCGGCTCAAATACCTCATGCGTTATCCCCACGGATGCGTGGAGCAAACCACTTCGTCGGTGTTTCCGCAGCTCTTCTTATCGAACCTCGTGGATCTCGATGACGAGCAAAAGCAGAAGATTCAAAAGAACATCACCGCCGGTATCACCCGCCTCAAGAGCTTTCAAAACTCCAGCGGCGGTTTGGGCTATTGGCCAGGTGCGGGCAGCAATATGTGGGGCACCAGCTACGCCGGACACTTTCTCTTGGAAGCCAAAGCGCAAGGCTATGCCCTGCCGCCGGGCATGCTCGAGCAATGGGTCAACTTTCAAACCAATCAGGCAAGCGCCTGGGCTGGCAGCAATAGCCGCAGCGATCAGCTGATCCAGGCCTATCGCCTTTACGGATTGGCCCTGGCCAAAGCACCAGACTTAAGCTCTATGAACCGGCTTAAAGAGCATAAGGGCCTGCACCTCCAAGCGCGGTGGCGACTGGCGGCAGCTTACCACTTAGCGGGCCAGCAACAGGTGGCGCGCACATTGGTCGATGGCCAAAGCATGGAGTCTGGACAATACAGCGGTCATGGGACCACCTATGGTTCAGCGCTGCGAGACTTAGCCCTGATTTTGGATACCCTGGCACTGATTGGCGACCGCGAGCGCGCCATGGAGCTGGTTCAAGCGGTGTCCAAGCAGCTTTCGAGCAATCGCTGGCACAGCACCCAGACCACAGCTTATTCGCTTTTGGGCATCAGCCGCTTTGTGGGCAAGCTCGACCAGGATGCACCCCTGGAAGCCACCTATACCCTGGGCAAAGACAAATCTCTAAACGTGGCCACCACCCGGCCCATTGCCAGTGTGAAGCTTGCAGTGGATAAAAAGGCAAAGCCCAATCTCAAAGTGAAAAACCCAGGGACCAATCCCATTTATGTGCGGGTCGCCACCCGAGGCGTGCCCAAGCCGGTGAAAGAAACACCAGAAGCCAAAGGATTGACCCTGATGGTGAGGTACACCGATTCCAACGGCAAAAATCTAGACATCAGCTCATTACCACAAGGCGAAGACTTCAATGTGCGCGTGACAGTCGCCAACCGCAGCCTCTTGGGCAAAGTAAAAGACTTAGCGCTGAGTCAGGTGATGCCTTCGGGGTGGGAAATCCACAACGAGCGGCTGATTTCTGGCCCATCGGCTCGCCGCAATTTTGATTACCAGGATATTCGCGACGACCGCATCTACACCTACTTTGATTTGCGCCGAGGTGAGAGCCGCAGTTTCACCTTTAAGCTCAACTCCAGCTACCTCGGCCGCTTCTACATGCCGCAGGTGTCCGTTGAGGCCATGTACGATGGCTCCATCTACGCCCGAGACCTTGGAAACTGGGTTGAAGTGCGCAGAGCAGGACCAGAAGGTTAAATCATGCTGAAGGCTATTTTGCACTGGCGCCTACGCGGGCATCATCCATTCAAATGGATGTGCGTGGGCAGCTTTGTGCTTGTAGCCTTCATCTTTTTACTGATTCCCACGCCGCAATTTGAGACGCCGCTTTCCACGGTGCTTTACGACCAAAGTGGAGAGCTTCTCTCGGCTACCGTGGCTGGGGATGAGCAGTGGCGCTTTCCGCCCACCGATAAGCTTTCTGAAAAATTTGTTCATGCCATCACCACCTTTGAAGATAAGCGCTTCTACAGCCATCCCGGCATTGATGTGCTGGCACTTGGCCGCGCCATTTCCGATAATTATAAAGAAGGCCGTGTGGTCAGTGGTGCCAGCACCCTGACCATGCAGGTGGCCCGCCTGTCTCGCCCCGGTTCTGCCCGCACGCTCTTTTCCAAAGCGGTGGAAGCAGTGGCTGCGTTGAAGCTGGAGCTTTTTTACACCAAAGACGAAATCTTAAACCTCTACGCCAGCCACGCACCCTTTGGCGGCAATGTGGTGGGCATTGAAGCCGCCGCCTGGCGCTACTTTGGGCGCAAAGCCGAAAACCTCTCCTGGGCAGAAGCCGCTACCCTGGCGGTGCTTCCCAACAGCCCGGCTTTGATTCACCCAGGCCGCAACCGCACCTACCTTAAGGCTAAGCGCGACCGCCTTTTGGTAAACATGCACACCCAAGGCATCATCCCGGGCGAAACTCTTACGCTCGCCCAAGCAGAACCGCTGCCGATGAAGCCGCACCCTATTCCCAACCATGCGCCGCACCTCTTGGCCCACCACTTACGCCAAACCGGTGAAAGCCAGGGGCAGACCACCTTGGTGCGCAGCCAGCAAACGATGCTCACAGAAGTGATTGAGCGCCACCACAAGAGGCTTTCGGGCAATGGCATTCACAACGCTGCGGGTATCATTTTGAAGGTGGATACAGGCGAAGTGGTGGCTTATGTGGGCAATGTGCCTAAGTTCTCCCCGGCTTTGCACCAAAACCATGTAGACATCATTCAATCGCCCCGCAGCACCGGCAGTGTGCTTAAGCCTTTGCTTTATACCGCCATGCTCCGCGATGGCGCGCTCATGCCTCACCAGCTCATCCCCGATGTCCCCACCCGCTTTGGCGGCTTTGCTCCGCTGAACTTTGGTAAAAGTTACGATGGTGCGGTGCCTGCCTCCACGGCTTTGGCCCGCTCGCTGAATATCCCTGCCTCGCTCATGCTGCGCGACTATGGCCTGGACCGCTTTTACGCCGAGCTGGAATCTTTGGGCATGAGTACCCTCACCCATCCGGCGGGCCATTATGGGCTTACACTCATTCTTGGCGGCTCTGAAGCCACCTTATGGGAGCTCACCGGCATGTATGCCGGGCTTGCCCGCGCCGCGCAGATTGGCCGCGAGCAAAAGCTTTCCACCAGCTATTTTAAGCCGCGCTATTTATCTGATTCGCAAATTGAGAAGCAAGACGAAGAAACACCTGCTTACCGCGCCGACCCGGGTGCCATTTACCAAACTTTCACCGCTCTTCTCGATGTAAACCGCCCCGGGCTTGGCCAAGGCTGGAAGCAATTTGCCTCGTCTCAGCCCATTGCCTGGAAAACCGGCACCAGCTTTGGTTTTCGCGATGCTTGGTCCATTGGCGTGACCCCAGAATATGCCGTGGGCATTTGGGTGGGCAACGCCGACGGTGAAGGCCGCGCTGGTCTCACGGGCACCAGCGCCGCGGCGCCCATTATGCTGGATGTGTTTTCACGCTTAGACCACGGCCACTGGTTTACGCCCCAAGCGCAGCGCATGGCCACCGCCCACGTATGCAGCCAAAGCGGCCACATTGCTGGCCCCCACTGCGAACACAGCGAAGAAAAGCTCATTCCCAAAGGCTCGCTGGATACCGCGCCTTGCGGCTATTGCCAGAATACCCACCTGCATCCTACCGAGAACCATCGCGTAAGCAGCGCCTGCGCCGCCGTGCACACCATGCGACACACCTCTTACTTTGTATTGCCCACCAAAATGGAAACCTTCTACCGGCGCAAACACCCCGGCTACAAACCGCTCCCAAGCTTTCACCCAAGCTGCCCCGAAGCCACAGACTCCCAAGAGCCATCCATGGCCATTGTGTATCCCACGCCGCGCTCACGGATTTTTGTGCCACGCGGACTTGACGGGAAACCAGGGCAAGCGGTGATGGAAGCGACGCATCGTGAGCCGAATAGTCAGATTTTCTGGCATTTGAATGATGAGTTTGTGGGGACGACTCAGGGGTTTCATCAGATTGCTTTGGCGCCGCCTGCGGGGGAGCATGTGCTTACTTTAGTGGATGAGATGGGGGCGCGGCAGAGGCTTGGGTTTGTGGTGATGGAGTGAGTTTTTTGTTGGTGCGAGTTGGGTGGGTGCGAGGAGTTGTTACCGCGCCCCTGCTGCGGGCGCCCACTTCTTTTTATGCTCACCATGGCGCAACACTTTGAATTCAATTTGGAAGCTTAAGCTATTCCTACATGCGCTGATATCTGTCTAATTTAAAAAGCTAAAAAAACTCTAACTTAAAAATATTTAGGCACACGCATTTCCTTAAGTGGTCGCTCTAAGACGTAGCAACTCACTTCCTCATACCATGTGAGATAACACTCCTTAAGTCTCGCCTCAGTCCAATATTCTAATTCACCAGCAAGGTCCTTAAGAGAAAGTTTCTCGCCCTTTTCTTCTTGATGCGCTGCTAATTCCCCCACAAGATAGCCTATTGCTCCATCTGCTCCCAAGCCTGCATGCTTACCGGCATAGAACTCAATGGCTATGTAATCAAAGAGGTCTTCAATTGGGGCAATGTTCGCCAGAAGCGCCGCTGAACTTCGAAGTAGTGGAGAGACCTGGGATTTAACAGTCCGCAATAAATTGTTGAGCATACTGGTGCCGGGGAAATTCCCACAGGAAGACGCCATTTCCGCAGATGTTGCATGGCGGATATCATGCTTCTCAAGTCCCATCTCGGTCTTATGCATATGATAGGCTTGGATTATTCTTAGGCAGAATCCACAATCTCGAACATTAATGGTCTTCCCGAAACGACTTTGAAGTTCATTGGTGCTTAGGCCAGTTTCATAGGATATCCTGGCGAAGAGCAAATTAGTTCTTTCATGTCTCCCAACAACCATTCTCCGGCCGGGAACTTCTCGGTCCGCAAAAAAATACTTAAAGACCTCCAAAAACACACTGCCGACCGGGTCTTCGTTCGGATACGGTTCAGAGCGAAGCGGTTTACCTACCCAGGTTTTATCCCTGGCATGAAGAAGTTTGACGGTTTCCTTAATTTGGCGCCGTATTCGGTCTTGGTGCGGTAAAAAGATAGCTCTCTTTCTCTCGTTTTCTTTTCGTGCGTTTTCCACAGACTCTTCTCTATGCAACCTCCGGCGCTTTCGGCGCTTTCGTAACTCTTTTGCCGATTTTTTATCCTCCAAAAGTGAAGCCCGAAGATGCAATTTAATTTCATCCGTAACTTGTTCAACTTCAGAATCGGATGGGGTCACGGATAAAACTGACTTGCCCGAGGAGAGCGCACCAATGCTTAGATGATATTCTGATTCTCTGGTTTGAGAAGAATCAAATCGGGTCTCAAAGAACTCAAACAAAGCTTGAGAGCTGGCCATCCATTTGCCGTCAACCTTTTCTCCCACTTCTGCAAAAACCATTGCTATCTGCGGCGACCGAACAACCAGTGGCGACGTATTTGGATAATCTCCCAAAGCAGATTTCAGGTCGTTAAAAATCCTTGATAACTCGGCGGTTCCAATTGCCGGCATTGTGTCACCTCTTGATTAAGCATGAGGGTTTTATCAATCAAGAACTACTGGGCGCAACGGAAACCGTTGTTGTTGTTACGGTTGTCTGGATTGTTGTTGTTGCGATTAGATGTGCGTAAGTTGTTCGTGTTGTTGTTGTTGAACGACCCGCCGCGCAACACGCGAGTGTTCATATCACTGCCATACCAAGAATTCGTCCACTCCCACACATTCCCAGCCATACCATAAGCGTCATATGGGCTTAGGCTGTTAACCGTGGGGGTGGTTCCATCAGCTAATGTATTGACGCCATTGAAATACCCAACAGGAGTTGTTCCGTTGTCAAAGTCATCACCACTGTCCCAATAATTAGAGCGCGTGCCATCAGGAGCATCCTCTCCACAAGGATGGGTTCTACCATCTGTGCCGCGAGCTACTTTTTCCCACTCTTGTTCTGTGGGCAAGCGCTTACCATTAAAAATGCAATTAGCAGTCGCATCATACCAATTTACATAGTTTATCGGATGGAGCTCTTTGCCATTATCATAAGTGCGGTAGGTGTCTGTTGTACTGGCACACACCTGCATCTACACAAGCTTTATAATCACCAGCTGGCACTTCAACCATGCCTTCAGGTACTTCAAGCTTACAACCCGTTAAGTTCCAGCTAACAGAAGTACCATCCTCACAAGTAAGCGTGGCGACACAATCAACTGCGCTCACTGTGCAGTCTGAGCCATCGGCTCCGGCTGCGCCATCCGTTCCGTTGGTACCATCTTGGCCATCTTCACCATCGGTTCCGTTCGTACCATCGGCACCTGGCTCACCCTGAGGACCTTGAGCACCATCGGCGGTCCGAATTTGGAAAGTGAGTAGAATCGTACTGGTCGCGGCTCAAGAGCGGGCAATGTTGGCGTACGCTGCAATGTAGGCTATCATTAAGAACGATTCGAACCCATTGGATTAAGATAATGCAAAGATATTCGAGTAAGCTCGCTCTTCATATTCTGGTCATCTTCATTCTTCTGTTCGCCGCGATGGTGCCCGCCTTTGCAGGCAAGAAGGTTAAATTCAAGGCATGTACCGTAGCCCCGGCCGGGACCCCATGGGAACAGCAGACCAAGAGTATGAAAAAGTTCATTCGCAAGCAGTCGGCAGGCGAAATCAAGATGAAGGTTTATTACGGCGGGGCGAAAGGCACCGCGAAAGAGTGCATAGGGAAGATCATAGCAGGTGAGTTGCAGATGTACGGAGGTACGCTTTCAGCCATGAACTACGTTATTCCAGAGCTGGAGGTGTTTGACTTACCATTCCTCTGGAGTTCCACAGAGGAAGTGGACTTTGTGCTTGATAATCACCTTGTTCCGGTGGTTGGCTCGCTTTTCAGGGCAGGCGGTTTTGTCTTTAATCAATGGGCGGAGAATGGGTGGCACGGGATAGGAACAAAGGGCAAGTTCATCAAATCTCCGAATGACCTGACGGATCTGACGATTCGTTCACAACCCTCTATTGTTCATCCGTTGACGTGGTCTACATTTGGCGCGGTTCCCATAGCCCTTGAAACGAGTGAAGTCGTGGATGCATTGGAGTCTGCTAAAATAGTCGCTTACGGCAACACTCCTCTCTTCGTATTTGCGGCCGGATGGCAACCTTACATCACTCATTTCACACAAACCAAGCACTTGTATCAGCCCGGCGTAATCGCATTTGGTAAATATTGGTTCGACAAGCAAACACCTGAACATAAAAAAGTTCTTAATGGCCGGTCCCATGAGGGAGCTCTCGAAGGCCGAACCGGCGTGCGGAAGATTCAGCCAGATCTGCTCGAAAATTTTCGTAGCTTTGGCATCAAGGTTTACAAACTCACCCCCGCCGAGCGCAAGCAATTTGCCAAGAAGGCTCAACAGGTTCGAAAGAGTTACGAGGGAAAAGCAAGTCCAGGTGCCGTTTTACTTCTCAAGGCCATTGAGAAAGGAAAAGTTGCTTTCAAGAAAAAGTGAAATTCTAATCAACCAGGTATCTCTGTTGGACCACCAAATACCTGCTCCAAAAAATTCAGCTTAGCTGGCACCAGATTACATCCATACACATTCCTGCTTCACTCACCTAAACGCCAAAAAACTCCCAACAGTTGTAAATCGCACCCGATTCCTGAAGTTCCGAAACATCTAAATCAAAGCATTAACAAAATGTAGGCACAAATCCCATATTGATACCGTGGAAGTATTCATGAAATGATAATAACGAATCAAACATCTAGAAAGATTCTGTGTACCAATTAAGCCAAGGCAGTCGATGCACTTTACGAGGATTCTCTTATGTTTACCCAACCACTTCGATGTTTATTTATCTTACTCCTTGCAACGGGATGCTCCAGTGCATCCAGCAATGATGACTCGTCGTCATTTGACAATGAAACAATTCAGAGCAAAGACTGCAGTGCAGAAGGCAGCGCTCGAACCGGTGAAAAACCGATTAAGCAGGAATGTGTGCATGTCGCATCCTAATGACTTGTTTGTTTCATTTTGGCTTAATGCTACAGCGCCTCATTGATTTCTTTGATTTTTCATCAGGCATGTAGCTTGCTAGCTCTTCCGCATGCTGAAAAACTCATCAAAAGACTCTCTCCAAATCACCCACGCCCGATATCTGCAGCCAGGAATGGTTTACCACATCATCAGTAAGACACTTCGTGGGCAGTTTCTCCTAGCTCCCAAGAAAGGGGTGTCATCACTTTGCGGCGGCGTGGTTGCTATGGCGCGGCAGAACTGGCCAGAGGTAAAGCTGTACGGTTTTGCGTTTATGTCCAACCATATTCACTTGATGGTTTCTGGCCTTGGTAATGAAGTTTCTAGCTTTGTTGGTTTTATTAAGCGGGAAATATCACGTAGGTTGGGTCAACGTTATAAACTTCCTGGCACATTCTGGCACCAGCGATTTGTGGCAACAGCTCTTCCTACTGAAGAGAGCCAGGTGAAATGTTTGAAATACATTCTAAGCCAGGGTGTTAAAGAAGACCTTGTTGAGAGGCCTGAGCATTGGCCAGGTTTACATTGTGCAAGGCATATGATGACGGGTGCACAAATTAAGGCAGAATGGCTTGATGCCACGTCCTATCACCGCGCAAAGACAATCCAATCAAGGCTGGTTCGGAAGAAAAGGCTTAATAAGTCTGACTATATTCAGCGGCTTGATTTGGCTGTGGATGCTTTGCCGTGCTGGGAGCATCTAAGCGTTGATGTGAGGCAGGCGAATACATGCGCTTTAGTGTCGGAAATCGTTGCCACGGAAACAGAGCGTAGGAGGCGTGAAGAGAAGGCAGTTGCTGGTCGTAAAGCTGTGCGAAACATAAGCATAGCTATCTGTACAAAACCTTTATTGCCGCCGTGGTGGAGAGAACGCCACCGCCAGTTAACTGCATGGGCGAAGCGCTATCACGCATCTACCAGAGCTTATGTTTCTGAGTACTGGTGTTTTCAGCGAGGGTATCGCGCAGCCTGTGTGAAGCTTTTAGGCGCGGGAGTGCAGAACGGATTCCCTAAACATTGCTGGAGTCCTTCCTTTTATCGAGCTTAAGGTTTTGTGACTTCGGCTCATATTTGACCGTATAGGAACAAGTGCGTCTCAGCCCTATAATCGTTCAAATTTTTGGTGAACAGTTTTTGGTTTGGAGAGTCTGGATCTAGTCTAGACTCGGTTAGAGGGCAACAAAACCTAGTAATTGGCTTGTTTCAACACACATTCCTGCTTAATTTATCTTAATTTATCTCATAATTTATCTCATAATTTATCTCATAATTTATCTAAATTTGAGCCTGGGAGATTTGGAGTCATATTTGTTTGAGGATGCGCAAGTGCGTCTATGTTATGAAAAGACGCATTAATTAGTGTGTGAGTTTTGGTTTAAAGACGCTAGATTTATTCAGTGGTAGATTAAAGGGAGATGAACTTAGATATTGTGGTGTGTTCCAGCACACATTCCTGCTTAATTTATCTTATGTAATTTATCTTAATTTATCTTAATTTATCTTTTATCTTTCTTTGTGTCAGAATCTCATGCGGCACCGCGAAGTCCTGGACATCAACTTTCACCAGGAATGAAGATTATGAAGTTTTGGGCGCTTTTACTTATTATCTGCCAACCATTTACAAGTCTCGCTGCGACATCAGGAGCATCACAGAGTTCGACACAATCAAGTCAGATTTATTCAAGTGGCATGGTGTCGATCAAAAATACAGTCCGTTTCGATGGGCATCGGCTTCGCGATAAGTACGTCCGGAAATTTGCTCGTGGTAAACTACTAACTTGGGCCCTGTGTGATGAAGCGGCTCGCGATAATGGGGATTGCAGTTTCTATCTGGTGGAGCAAAGAACCTCAGGCGCTCAAAACGTTCTTTTTATGTCGGAGCAAACCTGTGAAGATAACTCAGCTGGCAATTGTAGAAATGGTTATCTGGTAACCATGCGCTCAAGAGCGACGTATCAATACCGTGAAAGCACTGAAAGTGTAAGTTTCACACAAAAACTATATCGAACGCTTAAGCTCCCGCTCTATAATCTCGAGTCCGAGGCTCAAACACCAGCTGAGGTCTTTATCGGAAGCATTGAGGGAAACATCGGTCGCTATAGTTATGAGCTCTTTTCTTATGACAGCGACGGTCATTATTTTGATGAGATGGCGGCAAGTATTACCGCGCTGGAAGCCGACTTCGCAGACAACTGTACCGTGGCTTGGGAAGCAGGTTTAGCAGGTGCAGGTGTATTGGGTGGCATGGCGGGAGCTACTACAGCCGCCGCCGCGGGATATGCGATGTCTGGTATGTTGGTTTCTCTGAGTGCCGCATCTGGCTCTATGTTGGGAAGCGCTGCCATCATTGGTGTAGGTTATTTTGCAGCACCTTTAATTCTTGGAGCGGCTGTTGGAATTACTACTGCGGCGGTAACCGTAGGTGCGGTTTCGGTTGCAATCAATCATTGGTGCCAACCGTCTCAAGGCGCACCAAATCCACCATCGGTACCAGGTTTTCCTGATGGGTTTATTCCTTCTCCAACCAATACGTGTGGCGATGACTATATTTATACAGAGTATTGCTGGGATTGCAGCTACGACGTGGTTACATTCACTCCAGGAGAAGATGGAACCGAGGAAGTTGATGTTGCCCATGAGGACCAAGAGTGTTGTCAGTGGGGGTGTCTGCCTATTTCACAAATCTAGCTGGCTCGACGTTGATTAGACGAATCCATTCGGATGATTGGTGTAAGAAGAACCGAAAAATGATTAAGCAGGAACTTGTGTTTACTTCGCAGGC
>JABJBS010000173.1 GCA_018668695.1 Deltaproteobacteria bacterium | reverse complement strand
TTCGAGGTCGGTGTAGTAAAATCGCTTGTCGGTGCGTAGGTACTGCAAGAACGCTGCAAAAAGGGCGTCACCTTTAAGCTTCTCTGGATTCGGATAATCCGAGCGGGCAATGGTTTGCATCATTTCAGCGCGAATGCGGGCCACTTCGCTTAAACCTGTTTCATGGATCTCTTTGGCCGTCAGCGGCAGCGTAGTGTAGTGCTTGAGGCGAAAGTTATAAAACTCCATGCCTCCAGGGCCATCTTTTGCCGCCGTGGTTTCGCGGCATCCGGGAATATAGGTTTTCTCCAGGTAGTCCGAAAGCTTCTGCATGGCCGGTAGAATCTCATCTTTGATAATCGCCTGGGCCTTCAGCGCCAGAGGATCTGCAGCATCGCGCTTTTTAAAGGGCTTGTAGAGTGGGTGCGTGGTTGGGTCTTCAGTGTAAGAAGCTTTGGTTTGGGTTTCCATCTGGCCCATCACACCGGCCATAACGATTTTGGGCGGGGTGTGGTTCGCCGCAAGGCCCGCTTTGAGGTGATTCAGCGTATTTTCTAAAGAGCCGGCAATTTTACCAATGCGGGTCACATAGTCTTCGTGATGCTTTTCCGTCGTAAACGTGATGCGGTCTGGGAGCTGCGGGAACGATGTGTGGGGCCCGCCCATTTGGGTGATGGGTGTCCACTCGGAGCGGTATTGGGCGCTCTCCATGCTTTCTTCTTGTTCCCAGATAAAGAGTTTGAGGTTGGTTTTGGCCGCTTCACTTAAGCCATCTGTAGAAATGGCTTTGCCCTTTGCAAGCATTGCCTTGGTTGCGGCGCGGCGCTTGGTGATGCCTTCTGGGCTGTTGTCGGTGAGTTCAGCGTCGTAGCGGCGGTCGCCCAGCATACTGGCCCAGGTGGGGTATTTTTTCATGGTGGCTTCATAGTCTTCATCTAGAAGCGCATTCACCACGTGGTCGGGGCTTGAAGCAGGTTCGGGCAGAGTGTGGGCGCAGCCGAAGAGAAGCGTCAGGAGAAGCGTGCCAATGATTGAATGCAGCATTTGAAAAAACCTCTTAAAGTGCTTGGGGCAACGCAGAGGTATCGAGCAGGACAGAAGGAGTAAAGGGCCAGAGGCTTATGAGTGGAGAAGAGATTTACGGAGCGGTTCGGACCACCCGAAACCCCACCACATTGGAGCCGCCGCCATCGAAATTATAGGTCCGTTTGGCTGACCGGCAATCCGTGGGCATACTGCTCCAAGCGCCGCCGCGTAGAACGCGCTGATCTGGAAGGTTGGCTGGAGGTGCATCCGCGCCCATAGGGTCGTCGGTGGCCATGGAGCCGTAATCGAGTGAATAGTAATCCCAAACCCACTCGCGAACATTGCCAGACATATCGTAGAGCCCCCACGCATTGGGCCTTTTGCCTTGAATGACCTGCGACCGGTCGTTGCTGTTGGCGTAATACCAACCAATCTCGTCGAGGTTGGGTTCTGGGGATGCGCCGACGGTGTCGTTGGCTCCGCTGTAGAATGCAGTGGTGGTGCGGGCCCTGGCAGCGTATTCCCATTCGGCTTCTGTGGGCAGGCGATAACCGGTGCAATCAAAACCATGAAAAGTGACTTCAGCGCATTCTTCGCCGGTGCCGATGGTGTTGTTTTCACAGCCGCCAAAGCTGTAACAGCTCTCAAGGCCTTCTGAGTTGCTCTTGAAGTTGGCGTAGAAGAGCGTTTCGTACCAGTTCAAGCTATCTACAGGGCAGAGCGGGCATTGTAGGTTTTCGTTGTCGAGAGACGGGTTCACGGGAAAAATCGCCGACCATTCAGCTTGGGTGACCTCATGGCTGAGCATGTAGAAGTCTCGGGTGATGTTAACCACGCGCTGAGGGCCTTCGTCGGCCATACGGCCCAGCTCAGAATCAGGTGAGCCCATGGTATAGCTTCCTGCAGGAATCAGGACCAGTGTGTTTAAGCCCTCAACATTTCCGTCATTGAGAAACTCGCAGGCTCCGTCGACTTCAGCGAAGCCAGGCAGGCAGCTATCGCAGAAATCTCCGCCATAGCCTAAATCACAGCGGCAAAACGCTTCGTCGGCGCACGTACCATGGTTGTTGCAGGTAAAAGGGATGCCCGTACAGGCTCCGGCACCATCGCAGCGGTCTGTATGGCTGCAGTCTTCATTATCACTGCAAGAGGTTTCGCTGCCTGAATAAGAATATTGGCAGGTGTCTGTTCCGTTGCAGTAACCCACACCGCCGCAGGTTCCAGGCTCGTTTTCGCAGACCAGTTCCTCACCGAGGCAGCTGCCATCGGGTTGGCAGATATCGTTGTAAGTGCAGCTGGTATTGTCGTTACAGGTTGCTCCGGGAGTGGCACTGTAACCTGCCGTGCTGATACTGGGCTGGCAAGTCATACATGAATCGGAAGGAGAGACTGCACCGAGACCAACGCATGATTGGGCGTCGGCATCAAAACAAGATCCTTCGTTACATTTAAAGGTGCACTGCGTACCGTCACAGGCAGGTACTGTATTTTCCGGCGCGAAAAGCACAGTGCAATCGATGGCATCTGGGCCACAAAAGCTGGGCGAGTGTTCGCAGCTTGAAAGGCAGGCATCATCTTCGCTCGAGTTACCATCGTCGCAGCCTTCGCCAGCCAGTGGATTGTGAATACCATCTCCACAAACAGGCGTGGTGCAATTGATGTCGCATTCAGCGGTCATCTCGGTCACATCACAATCTTCGGGAAACTCAATCTCGCCATTGCCGCAAACCGGCTCGGTTTCGACACAGACACGAAAATTCAAGGAGCAAGTGTAGCCATCTGGGCACTCCGCGTTGTTTTCGCAGCTTAAACGGCTGTCTGCAGGTAGGTCGAATGAGAGTAGGCATCCGCTCAGATTGAAGCCGAGAAGCGTGATGGCAATGAGTGCGGGCCACGAAGGCATATAACTTAATCGATGCATATTTTGATTCTGCCAGATTCCAGAGAATTGGCAAAGAGGCATCCATAGTTGCTAGAGAAGAGCTTGCAACGCATAATGGTTGCAGGAGGCCACAGGTTTGTTGAAAGCATACGGAATTCTAATTGCGCTCATAGGCGCTTTGTCGTTCGTACCCCAAGCTGCGCACGCGCAGGCCATAGGGAGTACCTGCTCGCTTGAGCGGGCCATTGATTTTCTAATCACTCAAGACAACGGTGACTATATTGATTTGAAGCTCAGTGCCGGTGAGGTGCTCCGTGTTGTGGGTGGAGACGCTGAGAGCCGCAAAGTGCTTTGGGGGAATTACGAATCAGTGGTGGCGCTGATAACGCTGATGGATTCTTGTGAATGGACCGCACCGGGGCAACAAAGGCGGGCATTACAACCTGAGGCACCGGAAGCGGAGGACTCTTGGTCTTCTTCTGGTTTAGCCGAAGAAATTGAGCCGAAAGGTTCACCTACGTCGAAGAGGTTGGAAGCTGCGCCGGCTCGAACTCCGGCTCCGGCTTTACTTCCAGAAGTGGCCTCACACAAAATTCTCGTGTTTCCTTTAAATACCAATGGCGTGCCCGAGAAGATGGCTGCCTTGGTTACCACGCATCTTGTACGGGAAATTCGCAAGCTCGAAGGTGTAACCGTACTCACCATAGACATGCTTCCCGCTATCATTGGCGAGCGATTTGCCAAATGCAGCAGCTCAGGGCGGCCTGAGTGTTTTGCCGGTGTGGCTGAGCAGAGTGCAGTCAACGAAGCGGTCTTGGGGACGCTCAAAGATACAGCTGAAGGGCGCACCATCGATCTGAAGCGGATTCAGCGTGAAGGCTCAGTGGTACTGGGCAGCGTAAGCGAATCTTTGGATGCAGGGGACAATGCTGCTTTTTTAAGAGCGATTGGTCCCTCGGTTGAAACGCTCTTCGCTGGACAAGCCTTGGCTTTGGGCCGAGTTCGCGGGGTGCGGGCTGATGTGCTGGCCATGATGAATCCGCCACCTATCCCCACGTGGGCAACCTATCTGGTGGGTGGAATTGCCGTGGCTGCCGGAGGTGCAGCTGGCGCCATGGGCTATCTGGCCAAGCAAGAAGAGACGCGCTTTAATTCTCCTGCAGAACCGGGGCCTTACCAAGGTGCCGATTTTGTGAACATTCAAAACCGTGCCACAGGCTATCAGCAAGCAACCAACGCGCTTTTCATTGGCGGCGGGGTGGCCTTGATTGCCAGTGGTATCATGGCTTTGTTTACCGATTGGGATGGCTTTCCCGAGCCAGAATAAGCATTTTTTTCGACCTTGTGCTTCAGTAGCACCCTCGGTAGACCTTCATCGCCGTATTACTTGCGAGGAGAAGGCTATGTCTATCGTTGATTTGCGTTCCGACACTGTTACCCGACCAACCGCTGCCATGAAGCAAGCCATTGTTGATGCACCTCTGGGCGATGATGTGTTTGGAGATGACCCAACCGTTGTTGCTCTTCAGGAAAAGGCCGCCGAGCTGCTTGGCAAAGAGGCTGCTCTTTTTGTTCCCACGGGAACCATGGCCAACCAGGTTTGTATCCGAGCCCACACTGAGCCTGGCGATGAAATCATCTGCAGCGCAGATTCCCACATCTATCTTTATGAAGGCGCAGGCTTTGCAGCGCTCTCCGGGGTATCTGTAGCATGTGTGCAAGGTGAAGCGGGTATCTTAAGCGCCGACGGTGTACGAGCCGCGGTTCGCGCCGAAGGTAGCCTTTCTCACTATCCGGTGACGAGCTTGGTGTGCTTGGAAAATACGGCAAACCGGGGCGGCGGAAGTACCTATCGTATGGAAACGATTCTGGAGATTGCTGAAGTTGCCAAGGAAAAGAAACTCAAGTTGCACCTCGATGGCGCGCGTATGTTTAATGCGGTGGTCGCCAGCGGTATTTCAGCAAAAGAGATGGTTGCGCCTTTTGACAGCATTTCATTTTGTTTGAGCAAGGGTCTGGGTTGCCCGGTGGGAAGCCTGATTGTGGGCTCTCAAGCCTTTATCGACAGGTGTCACCGCTTCCGAAAGATGTTTGGCGGGGGTATGCGTCAGGCGGGTGTTTTGGCTGCAGCTGGCCTTTATGCGCTCGAGAATCACATTGAACGTATGGCCGATGACCACCGACGGGCCCGCGCTCTAGCGGAGGCTATTGGTGCGATTGAAGGCATTGAAGTCTCTTTGGAGTCGGTGAAAACCAACATGGTTTACATCGATATCTCCGGGACTGGCCACGATGCTGCCACAGTGGTGGATAAGCTCAACGCTCAAGAGGTGGCTCTGACCGCAGTGAGTGAGCACAAGCTTAGAGCCGTCACGCATTTAGATGTAGACGATGCCGGTATTCACCAGGCAGTCGCAGCTTTTAATAATCTGTAGAGTTAGGATGGGGCCCGGTAAGCTTTGAGGCGACGGGCCATTCGGTTAAGCCAAGATTAGAGGTTGGCTGTTTTGGGCTTCTTGTATTCGTAAGTCCACACGGAGAAGGTGTCCTCATCGTCCCGGCAGCGCGGAAATCTCATCCTTTTGATGATACGCTCCACGCAAGTTGCGACTTCTTTTGAGGCCTTGGCGCTGGCCGATGTGCTGACTTGAAATGTGCTGCCGTCGGCGCCAATTCCAATATCTGCAGTGACCTTGGTTGGTGTTTTGGTGCCTTTGGCACTGAAGCGGCCATAGCAATGAATAACCTGGCTTTTGACCCGTCCCAAAACCCGCTGAATCTTAGATTTTGCGATGCAGCCCTCCGAGGAAAAGTTCACCACTTCGGGTTTGCCTTGCCACTTAATCAGGCTTTGCTTGGTGTCGATGCCTAGAGACTCAAGAGACACTCGAGGTGTCTTTTCATGAGGTAGCTTTGCGGATACGGAGCTTGCAAGCAAGAGTGAGCTTCCGAACAACAATGCGGTGAAGACGCGTAAATACCTATGTGTTTCAATAAAATTCATGGGCGTATCTTTCTTACCTGGGGAAGGTCTGATGGAAGGAAAGCAGACCAACATACAGTTGACCACCCTAAATGCGTTAAAACCACATGATCTGACTTGTTTAGACTTATATCTGATCAATTTGCGCGTTGCGTTATTGGGTTATGATTGAACATTGATGTAGTTTTGGATTAATTGTGCTGTCTTTTTCAGACCTATGGACGGAGTGAGTTACCGTGGCCGGACGCTATGCGAATTACATTACCGCTGAAGGTGCGGAGCTCCTGCGTAAGGAGTTGACCCGTTTGTGGGATATCGAACGGCCTAGGGTAACCCAGGGCGTATCCGATGCTGCAGCTGAGGGAGACCGTTCCGAGAACGCCGAGTATATTTATGGGAAGAAAAGGCTTCGGGAGATTCACCGTCGCTGCCGTTTCCTTAAGAAACGACTTGAGAACCTAACCGTGGTAAGCGAACAGCCCGCCAATATTGGAAAAGTCTTTTTTGCCAGCTGGGTTCGTGTGGAAGATGAGGACGGAGATGAGAGTCTTTATCGCATCGTGGGCCCGGATGAGACTGATTCCTCGCGAGGCTTTATCAGTATCGAGTCGCCGGTTGGTCGGGCGCTCCTCGGAAAATCATTAGACGATGAAGTGTTGATTCGTATTCCCAAAGGGAACAAGGTCCTGACCATTCTTGAGGTCTCATTTGAGGACCCTCAAACCGCTTAAGCCTCAATATTATGGGCTAAATTGATAGTAGAGCACTTGGCTCTGTCCCTCGCTAAGCTTCCCATTCAGAGAGGCTTTGAGTTTGTCTCCTTCGAGGACACTGAGAGTAAATTCCGATTCAACCACTGCTGATGAACACGCATCTGATGCCTCAACCCAAATCTCGTAAAGTCCCGTACCTGCCCGATTTTGATACCATATTATGCTCTCATGTGGCTGAGTGCTGCACGCGTTACAGTTGCAGTCTTGGCTAATCTCCGCGCCTGATTCCGACTCGTCTTGAGCGATAAAAAGGTGCGTACCATCGGGCTCAATAACGTGAATGTCTAAGTCGTTATGTAAAAAGTTATTAAAGCTGGCGTGAAATTGGAGGCTACTTTCATGGGTGCTTGGGAAGCTAAGAGGTGTCGAGTCTTGGGATTGCTCGCCGCAGCCGAAGAGCCCAACTATGAGTAATAGCGAAAAAGTGAAATGTGGGGTCATGGGTATGTCCTTTGAAATGTGACGCGGTTGATTTGGGTTTGATTCAACCAGGATTCAGAGCGCTGAATTTCATCGGCCAATCCGGGGATTTTAGTGAACACGGCGCCTCTTAAGCTCCGCCGGAAAGTGTTTCAAGAGGTGAGGGTGGTAGCTCTACTGAGCCGTACTCAATGACTATTTCTGGTTATCGAGGGTCTTCCGGCGTGGGGGTTCTGATCCAAGATCAATCCAAGATCAAGTTATACCGCGACGCGTAAAATAATTCTTGCACTTTAGTCCAGAGCTTTGTAGACGGCCACCAACTAACGTTCGTTGGCTATCCCTTTCCCCCCAAATATAGCCAACGGGCTGCGACCCTCAGAACCCCCCAACTGAGGGTCGCAATTTTCCCCTTATGAATCATCATCATTATTGCTTCTTGAAAGTTGTATGACTGTCGGCCTCGCTTGGGTTTATGAAGTGAGCGGTTAAGTTCCCCTGGTGGTAGGTTAGGGTGTTAATAATAACTAGTGAGAATTTACATTCTCATTACTTAATGTTAGGGTCGTTTATGGCGTATTCACTTAAACCTCACACCGGCAAGGCTCGGGAACTCCCCTCGAGCTACTACCTTGCTACCCTTGGCGCAGGCTCACAAAGGGCTACGCAATCCGCACTAAACACCCTTGCAAGCCTGGCATCCAAAGGCATGGCCACGCCCATGAGCTGTCCTTGGTGGCTCTGGACGCCAACACTCTCAGCTCAGGTTCGTGCCCAGCTCCTCAAGCGATACAAACCAACCACGATAAACCGCCACCTCACAGCACTTCGCGGCGTACTCAAGGCGTCATGGCACCTCGGACTCATGACGGAAAAGGCCTACCGGCAGGCAACTGCCTTCTCAAACGAAGATGTCCTGCTGCTCCCAATCGGCAATCAGCCCCTTCAAAACGCCACACTCACCAAGCTATTCAAGACCTGCACCAACGGGACCGCCCGTGCGAGCCGAGATGCCGCCATACTGGCCTTGCTTTATGGTTGTGGACTCAGAAGGCAGGAGCTGACGGCACTCAACCTGAAACACTTCGATGAGAAACAGGGCAGCATTGAAGTACTGCACGGCCGTGGTGCTCAGGCTCGGCTGGTTTACCCGCCTCAAGGCGCCCAAGCAGCACTGAAAGACTGGATGAAACATCGCGGGATGAGCCCGGGTGCGCTTTTTAAAAGAATTCGCCGAGGCGACCACATTCAAAAGCACCGAATGACTGACCAGTCGGTGCTGCTGGTTGTTAAAAACAGAGGGCAGCAAGCGGGGCTAGAGGCGCTTACGGCTCACGAACTGCGGCAAAGCTTTATATCCAACCTTTTGGACCAGGGCGCAGCATTAGGCGCAGTTCAACATCTAGCAGGGCACCGCAATCCGCAATCAACCCTTCGTTACGACCGGAGCGCCGAGAGAGCGAAAGAAGATGCCGCCCGCAAGCTCATGGTGCCTTATAAAAAGCCTCGTACTCCTCCTGGGGCTTGACCCCAAGCAGCCACCTTGCGATTCAACAGTCTCAGAACTCATTCTTACCGAGAGGCTATTACCGTGGATTTTTCGATAGCACCCAAGACACTTGAGATCAGTCAAACCATCCGAGCATTTGTTGAGGAAGAACTCATCCCGCTCGAGCCTCAATTCACCGGAAAAGAGTTCAGAGAGCTCGTACCCTTACTCGCGAAAAAACGTGAAGAGGTTAAGAAGCTGGGCCTCTGGGCTCCGTTCCTTCACAAAGAGCACGGAGGCCTGGGCTTATCCCTGATGGACTTCGGTCATGTAAGCGAGGCACTGGGCTACAGCCCATTGGGACACTATGTATTCAACTGCCAAGCACCTGACGTTGGCAATATGGAAGTTCTCCTTCAGCACGGCACAGACGAACAAAAAGAAAAATACCTCAAACCTTTGATGGCGGGCGAGACTCGAAGCTGCTTTTCAATGACCGAGCCAGAGAATCCTGGCTCCAATCCCACAATAATGGACACCACAGCGGTTCAAGATGGAGATGAATGGGTCATCAACGGCCACAAGTGGTTTACCTCATCGGCCGACGGCTCAGCTTTTGCCATTGTGATGGCAGTGACTCACCCAGAGGCACCACCGCACGGTCGAACAAGCCAAATCATCGTTCCAACCAACACGCCCGGATTTGAGCTTGTGAGAAATATCTCCGTGATGGGTGAGCCCGGGAGCGACTACAACAGTCACGCTGAAATTCGCTACACCGATTGCCGAGTCCCCATGACCAATATTCTTGGTCAAGGAGGCAGCGGCTTTATCATTGCTCAGGAGCGCCTCGGACCAGGACGCATTCATCACTGCATGCGCTGGATTGGCATATGCGAACGGGCCTTCGATTTAATGTGCAAGCGTGCCGCCACGCGTATCATCACACCGGGCCGCACCCTTGGCAGCAAACAGACGATTCAACAGTGGATCGCTGAGAGCCGCGCTGAAATCAATGCCGCACGATTGATGGTTCTGGAAGCAGCGTGGGCCATCGACAAAGACGGCACCTACGCTTCTCGAGATAAAATTTCAGTCATCAAGTTCTATGTAGCTGGGATTCTGCAGCGCATTCTAGACCGCGCCATCCAAACTCATGGCGCAATGGGCATCACGGATGACCTCATTCTGGCATGGTGGTATCGCCACGAGCGCGGCGCCCGAATCTATGATGGTCCCGACGAGGTCCATAAGGCATCGGTCGCCAAGCGAATATTAAAAAGCTACGCAGAGCCTGTGAAGCCATGAGTAAAATCAAAATTGACGCCACACGCGAACCCAGGAGCGGTGAGGAACTTCCCATTGCCGCCCTCGAGGCCTACCTAAAAGCCCACGCACCTGATTTAGCGGGCACCATCGAGGTTGAGCAATTCCCAAAAGGGCACTCAAACCTGACTTATCTGCTTCGCATCGGCGACCGTGAGCTTGTGCTTAGACGTCCACCATTTGGAGCGAAAATCAAAAGTGGCCACGATATGAGCCGCGAATTCAAAGTGCTCAGCGGTCTAAACCCCATTTTTAGCCGAGCGCCCAAACCCTGGGTGTACTGCGACGATGACTCGGTCCTTGGCGCTTCGTTCTACATCATGGAACGCAAACGAGGCATCATCTTGCGCCAAGGCGTTGGAGTGAGTGATGGCCTCTCGGAAGACCTGATGCGCAAGCTTTCCACTTCACTCATCGACACGCTCGCGGATGTACACAACGTCGACATCCAAGCCGCCGGGCTCCAAAGCTTCGGTAAACCCGAGGGCTACGTCGAGCGCCAAGTCAGTGGCTGGACCCGCAGATACCGAGCCGCACAAACAGATGACGTCCAGGTCGTGGAACAAGTAGGGCAGTGGCTCGCTCAAAACATGCCGCCTGACGCCGGTGCGACCCTGATCCACAACGATTACAAGTATGACAATGTTGTTCTTGATCCTGACGACTGGACCAAAATCATCGCTATTCTTGATTGGGAGATGGCGACCGTGGGCGACCCTCTGATGGATCTTGGGACCACACTTGGCTACTGGCTCCAGAAAGACGACCCAGAACCCCTCAAGATGCTGCCCATTGGACCAACTCATCTGCCCGGCAACCTGAGCCGGCAGGACTTTGTGGAGCGCTACAGCAAACGCACTGGGCACAACGTGGACCACGTTCTCTTCTATTATGCCTACGCACTCTTCAAGATTGGCGTCATTGTTCAACAAATCTACGCCCGATTCGTTAAGGGGCACACTCAAGACCCTAGGTTTGCCGTGATGGGTAAGGCTATGGAAATGCTCATGGCACAAGCAGATCGAGCCATCGATAAAGGCCAAATTTACGACCTAAATAGCTAAATAAGCCTCAGAAACTCTTGAAAACTTCCGCAATCCCAAAAAATTGCCTATACTTTTAGGGAGCGGTAAGCGCGTTCAAAACTTACTACTCTCATCTCAAACAAGGTGTAGCGAGCGATGTCGGATCCTAAAACTGTTTTAATTGTTGATGACAGCTTCGTATCCCGCTTATGGGTCGAAACTTTCTTAAAGCAACAGTACTCGAATTGGAACGTTATTATCGCTGAAGGCGGTAAGGACGCACTCATGAAAACGGAATCGGTCCAGCTGGATTTAGCGATTCTCGACATCAATATGCCTGAAATGGATGGCTTTACGCTCGGAGCAGCGCTCAAGAAGAGATTTCCAGACGCCTACATGACGATGCTCACCGCCAACGTCAAAGAAGAGTCTCAGCGTAAAGCTGCGAGTATGGGATTCGGCTTAGTCTCGAAACCAATTTCAAACGACAAGATGAAAGAGATTCTCTCCCATATCGGGGCCTAAATCCGGCCCAACCATCCCCTCAGTCACCATCTTTTGATGAGACCACACCAAAAAAAAAGCCCCAGCATAGCTGAGGCTTTTCCTATCTAACGATTCAATCTAGCTTACTGAGGCACACAACTACCAGAAGAACACTGACCTGAAGCAGCCATGGCTGCCGTACAGCAACTCGCTGGACCAGCCATTAACATATCAAAGATGCCGTTGCAATCGGTATCTGCAGTACATGCGAAGCAGCTGAAGCTCATCGCATCACATGCCTGATTACCAGGGCAGTCTGAATAACTTGTGCAAATATCACCGAGGCCGCCCAGTCCATCGAGTCCGTCAAGACCGCCGCCGCCACCGCCTTCAGGTGTTTCATTTGGATCGATACAAATTCCAGCACTGCACTCAAGCGCATCTGGGCAGGCAACACTTGCGCCACAAGGCTCACATTGGCCCGAGACACAAACACGGCCATATACGTCGCAATCACTTTGGTCGTCACACGATAGGCCTTGGTTTTGTGTAGGAGCACACTGGCCATCCACACAATCATAACCAACAGGGCAGTCCTCAGCTTCTTCGCAGCTACTTCCAGCACCCGTGTCACCTGGGTCAACTTCTGGGTCGATGCTTGGATCCCCACATACGCCACCTTCCATGCAGCTTAAGCCGAGGTCACAGTGGTCGTCTGATAGGCAGTCGACACATGATGATGTGCCAAGGTCACAGAACATACCCATTGGGCAGTCGTTATTGCCTTCGCATGATTGAGTTGGCATATCCGCCGGGAGTACGCAGCTGCCGTTGTCGCAAACTTGGTTTCCAGCACAATCAATATCTTCAGCGCACTCGGCTGAAGCAGCATCACCGTCGGCAGTACCTGAGAAGCAGTCCTCACCGAAGCACTCTGTTGTGCCCATGTTGGGTCGGCCACATCCGTTCAGCAGAAGCGGAAATACTACCGCACCACATAGAATCATAAATAACGGTGACTGAAGTTGATTGATCATTCTCATATGTGTCTCCCCGAGCAATTTATTAAAACCAAAGCAGTTCCCAAGCCGCTCGACGGAACATTAAAGGGTCGGACCCGGATCTGACAAGTCAAAAATGGGAAGTATTCCAAGATAAGCGCATGTAGGTTAACAACTTACATGCCGAATTGGTCACTCCAACCACCCCTATGAGGTCCAATTCAGCGTATATTGGTCGGACCAAATGCGGTCCTCCGACGATAATGCGGTCACACCAATCCACACCAGATCTGATTCTACGCACGCGTAGATTATTGAAATCTAATAAGTTATCACTAATTTAGGCGCATGTAAGCGATCAAGTCGACGATGGGTTGATCATCCAAATCCGCTATAATTCCGACATAATGATCATTTCATGGGTGTCCGTGACCTCAAAGATGCTGTATGTCGGTGTAGCCCAAACTCAGTCATGCTGGTCTTCATGAAAAGGCTCCCTGTGGGGGGAGACTCAAGGACCAATTCAGGAAGGATTTACCGACTATGAAGCTTAAGCGAACTTTGCTCGCCTACGTGGGAGCTTTTGCCATCGCCCTGACAGGATGTGGTTCCGAACCTCAGGCACCTCTCAAAAACCCTGAAAGCGGCACCGAGTCCGTGGACACCAATACAGACACGGGCACACCAGGCACCGATAGCAACACCAATAATGGTGGAGCAACCGATAACAGTGGTACCAACACCGGCAATACCGATACGGGTGGCAGCAATAATAACGACAACGGCGACAATACCGACACCGGCAACAATAATGGTTCAGGTAACAACGACAACGGCAACAATGGTTCCGACAACAGCGGAAGCACAGGCAATACAGCTCCAAGCACTGGCGGAATAGATAATACTGCCGGCTCATGCGAGCCTACGCCGTTTGCATTCTCGGGAGTTTCAGGGTTTGCCAGCGCAGAGAACCAGGTCGCAAAGACTTACGCCACCAACGTTAACGCCGACAATAGCACTGACTTCGTTATCGTAGAGAGTTACCAAGGCGCGCCATACAATGGTCCGACCGCTCCGGGGACATATGAGCTCGATGGTAGCAACTACGCGGATTGCGGTCTGTGCGTATTGGTCTACAAGGGCTGCACGGAAGGTGCCAATGGACTTCAGTGCCAGAAATATTTCTATGCAGAGCAAGGCACAGTTCAAATCAATGAATTGGGCGGCGCGGGTAGCACCTTCGACATCGAACTGCAAAACATGGAACTGGTTGAAGTGACCATCGACTCAACGTTCACATCCGTCCCGGTTCCTAGCGGTGAAAACTGGTGTGCGCATGGCTACAATTGGACGACTGTCCTAGACGACGGCGATGCGCCGGCCGGCTCGACAGGTGGTTCCAGTGATGGCTCCACCGGCGATTCCAGTGGTGGCTCCATCAATCCAGGAACACCCGGAGAATGCTCAGCACCGGAAAATGGCACAGGTACTAACATAGGTGACCAAATTGGAAACTTTACGTTAACCAACTGCAACGGCGATAGCGTTAGCCTGCATGACTCCTGTGGTTCAAGCCGCATCACTTGGCTTATTGGTTCTGCTACTTGGTGTGGATACTGTCCGCAGCAAATCGCAGAAGCTCGTCAAGCTCAGCAGCAGGTAGGCGCAGAAAACCTTGCGTTCTACATTATCGCTGACGACGTAACCAGCCAGTCTGGTTGCTTGAGCTACGCACAATCTGAAGGCGTAGACCCAAGCCAAATGCTTTACGCTACACAGTCCTCAGCCGCCATGAATGCAGTGCTGAACCGCGTAAGTGGTATCGGCCAGGGATTTCCAATGAACGCCATCATGAATGGTTACACAATGGAACTTCTCTACGCGGGCGATGGCTACGCGGAAGGCCTGGGCAACCAGGTTATTGAGGCATTGAATCAGTAAGATTCTAAAGATTGAATGATTGAAAGCCGAGAGCAGCGATACGTTGCTCTCGGCTTTTTTTTGCGGTCACGCCTTTATGCGACTCATGGCGACAGCTATTCCACAGGACTCTTATTGAACTTTAAGACGGTTAAGTTGCTATAGCCGAGCACATAAAGCTCTTTACCTGACCCACTGAACTCAAGCCCAATCATGCCATATTCGACGCTCGTCTTATGAATAAGCTTAAACTTCGAGCCCTGTGTTTCCCAAACATAGAGTTCAAAAAGCCCATTACTTTGCACACCAGTTGCAAAGTAAGCACCATTACTGGCCATTGCCGAATGCAGGCCACCAGTCTCCAAGGTACTCACGTTCTCAAATTGCTGGGTGGCGCAGTGTGTTTCCCACTGCGATTCTGTCGAGTCTCTATTAAGCTTTATAACACCTAGCTGAAGTGGCGATTGAGCTAAGACCGCGGCGCCAATAATCATATGCCGAGCAGAAGCGGTCTGCAGGTTAAACAGCTCAACCTCTCCCCAGCCGCAAAGAGAACTGACATCCATACTCTCAGAACCATTAACAAAGCTGACCGTCTCAATTTGTATTGCTCCGGCGGTAGGCGCGTGGGCAAAACCACCTAAGCCGGGCAACATGGCCACCACTCTCGAATCGTCAGCATCAGGAAGTATATCGGGGGCGGATGCAGGTTGCCGAACATGGCGCTTAAATCCAGCCCAACCTTGGATGGTGTTGGCTGCATCAATCTGGTTACCCAGGGCCACATCCGCCAGGTCCGGGCTTACTAGGATTTTAGCATCAAAATACGCATCTTCGAGAGTTTGGTTATTGAATCTAATAGGCTGCGAGACACTGCTCGAGCGCGACGCGGCCAAATCTGAACTCCAAAAATTCTGCGCCGGTAAATCCGCGAACTCGCCCATGGGGGCAGTCCCTCGAGCCTCGTAGAAAAGCGGCGTACCTCCAGTGCCTTGACCAAGCCCAAGGGTCATCCCAGAACCCAGCGGGGAAACGGATGATAAACCAAGATCCATGCTGAAGTTGGTTGAATCTATCGTACTTAGAGCGCCCGTATCTGCATCTACTCGATAGGCGCTGGAAGACGCCCCGTCATAAACCGATAAATAAGTATCTGATATCGTCTGAATGAAACCGCCACCGATACACGCACCACCAAAAGCAGTGCAACCAAAAGAAGGTGAGCTTACATTCTCTCCGCGCCAATACGGAGCTATCGGAACCAACTTCGACTCTCCGGGCACTGGACCCGACATTCGATGACCATCAAACACCGTCACGTAAGCGCGCAACGAAGAATCTAAGCTGGTAAATACTTGAGGTACACGGAAGGTGATAGAGGTTGGGGTGGACGCAATGGGAGCCACACAAACTCCCTGAACACACACCTCATCTCGAGAAACATCTCCAGTGAACCCACTTCCTTGGATAGTTAGGATATCACCGACGGATATTTCCGGAGGCAATCCCGCAACAACCTGCGGTCCCATCAAAACCATGCCGATGACTGGCTGGTTAATCCCCGGTAAGTTCGCTGCACTCCAAGACGTTGTGGCCTCATCCACGCCCGTACCAAATACAGTCTCATCAAAATCGGTCAGTCCGTCACCGTCAATATCAGATGGTGAATCGTAACTGCGGTAGAGCTGTGTACCCACTGCCCGCAAAGAAATATTCGAAACGTCTTCCGCTATCTCATTAACTTCCTGCGTGACCACAAAACCATCATTCCCTCGGTACTCGAACTTCAGCGAATAAATCACATCCCGTGAGGCATCCATCACCATGTGCGAGATACCGAGGCCCTCGACGAACGATTGCTCTAAATCTCCTACGGACAACTCCCCAGCCGATGGCATCCAATACCATGCAGGACTGCCGCCGTTTGCATCCCAAAGCCCCGCAACCTCCCAGGTCCAACCCCGGAATGCGTCGTAGACCATACCCGTGCGCTGTGCGACCGGCGCACCCAGCGGCGTTTGCCTAATGTCGCTTCCCAGCACAAACCGTTTGTATCGCGGGCTTCCATTCTGAAGATACTTAGCTATTGCAACGCCGCTGTGAGGCTCAATCGTCAAGCTCGATGGTGATTGGTTACTCGCGCCACCTCCTGTTGGGACTGCAGCGATGAGATTAATACCGAACATATTTTCGGAATCGAGTGTGTTGTACCCAACCAAGCACTGACCCGAGAGTAACCAGTACGACCGGTTCATTGGGTTGTAAGCGAAGACTAACTCGTCAGTCGACAATGAAGACCCGCAGCCCCCCTGACCATCTGCTATATTTGTGAAGGAAAGCTGGCTGAACGCAGCTGTTTGCCTGAAATACGTACAATGCTGGACAGTGGGCGCTTCGGTATTGGGAAGCACCAACAATGCTACTTCCGATTCCCAGACCCCGTTTGCAGCCAAGGTATACCCCATGGTCGCATCTAGAATTTTACCAGAGCAAGGTTCACCCTGACCAGGGAGCGTCACTATTGACTCGCTTCCAAGCTCAACCGCTCCAGAAAATGACTGGGCCTGATCCGCCGATTGGTCAGCAGTAAAGAATTCCATGCCGTTTTCACCAACGACAATAAGCCGTTGCTCCACCGGGTCCCAAAGCAGGCGCTTAAGCGAACCCAACAATGAATAACTCACCAGCTGGTGCACGGGGCCTGCTTCAACGTTATCAACAAAGAGTTGATTAAATGCCAGGCTCGCTGGCTGAGTAGGCTGAACGCTGTCTATCGTTGTAAGGGCTTGACCGGATGTAGGCGCTCCCGCAAGACCAAGTTCACTGCGTACCTTACTCATCACATTGAGCTGATGCCCACCACTTACCGACAAGCCAAAGAGAATAGAGGGATCGCGATTCGGGTCATCCGACTGAATACCTTCGCCCGCTTGCTCGCCGATATGAACCACGTAACCACCCCGGTTGGGTCCTAAACCACGCATTGGCAACTCAATGTCAGGGCTTCTACCTAAGACTGGATAATCCGCCGGGAAGTGGAGCCCTACATCGTGAGCGATGAAAGTAGGAGTGGAATCACTAAAACCAAAACCACCCGAAAGCTGATCTGCTTCGCTCCAGACTTCATCATCACCCGGCCGTGAGAGGGTCAATGAAAGCAAGCCTGCACCTGGAAAGAGTTCAGCGTAATTACCGCGATTTAACTCGAGCAAGACCCATTTGGAAACCGTACCCTCAGAAGCCAAGGCCCACTGAAGATTTGTAAGATACGGCGTCTCGAGAACCGCTACTGAGGTGGTGCCATCTGCTTGCGCGATGGTTGCCTCGAGCCTGAGTTCAGTACTGCCCGCCGTTTCGCCTTGCGCTTGATGATAACCCAGCTGAACCCAAAGCTGAACAATTTCTGACTCCTTGGAAATACTCCCGAAGGCAGGCAAAGCTTGTAGAATCATAGGCGTGCTCGTGCTTTCGGCTAAACCCAACACCCGAAATTTCTGATGATTTGAAAACGCAGCTTCGTCATAGCCTTCTAAGCCATACTCTATGGACAAGGCCACCATGCTGTTTTCCAAAGCACCCACATCGCCGCCTGACCCTTCACAATCAACGTAGAGCTGAAGACCTGGAGGCGCAGAGACCCAGCTACAACTCGTGCCAGGGATAGGTTCACCGAGCGTTGTTCCACCTGCTGAAGAGTTCACGGCAACAAGCTGCGGCGTTGAAAGAGCTGTAATATTCTGCAGTGCAGACTCAACTCGAAAGCTCAAAGTCCCACTGAATCCCTCTTCAGCCACCACAATAAATTGACGGTCTCGCTCTTGCTCATTCCAGGCTATCGAAATTTCTACCGGCGTCGCAGCCACGCATTCACCCTCGCCGATACAGACGTAGCCATCTTCACAATCGATAAAATCACACGGGCCCTGGACTGCTGACTCCCGTGTCACAACAACCCGGCCACAGTCTATCGACGGCAAGTCGGCATACCGCACATCAATGGCAGCCCGAATCCAACCCTCAGCAGCCATAGTCACCGTGCCACAGCCAACCCAGTCTGTCTCATGCTCGCAATTGGGCGTATCGCCTTCCGGATCACCTATATGACATTCAAACGGGTAGTCGCTGTCGGCTTCGGCTTCGGAATAAAGAGTGAGCCAATCAATGCTAGGAAGCTCGGCGCCTTCAGCAATCTCGATTGTTTTCGTTTGCGGAAAAACAGGCGGCGCATTGCCCAGAT
>JABJBS010000172.1 GCA_018668695.1 Deltaproteobacteria bacterium | reverse complement strand
TTGTCTCTTACAGTCATGGCAATTTGGGCAGTAGCAAGTGGCTGCGCAACTCAAGTTGAGGCCATTGATTGTCTTGAGAATCCCGATTTAGGTATTTGCCAACCCACAACAGTGAACGGCAATACCAACCCAGCCCGCATTTATGTGGACCCACCGTTCGGTGCCAGCTTCTCTTGCGTACTTCTTGGATGCAACGAGACGCGCATGATGACCATCGAAAATCGCGGTGGTGTGGTTCTCGGAATTTCACGTATTGAACTTGAGTCGGATGCTCCACATGACTTCGGCTTGGCCCTTTTCGAAATCGATGAACTTGGGAATCAGAATGAAGTTCTGATGCCAACTTTCGACAGTCCCCTTCTTATCGAAACGGGTGCGTCGGCGCAGTTAATGGTTCAGTACATCCCTGCCGATGGCACCGAAGATGTTGCGACCTTGATGATTGACTGGTTCAACGGAAACAAGGCATTTGAAGACACCGTTGTTGAAACTCTAGACCTAAACATCTCCGGTCGATTCCTGGGCGATGCTACCGGCATGCTCGTCAGTGAAGAACTTAACTTCGGCTATACAGAAGCCGGAGCAGAGAAAACCCTGGAAGTTGAACTGCTTAACACCAGCGACACCGATGTCATTCTTTCGCTTCTTTCGACCACCCTGTCTGATGACAGCTCAGATACATTTAGCATCGACCCGGGCTTCACCGGCTTTGTAAACCCTGGCGAAACTATCAAAATCCCAGTGACCTATCGTCCAGAGCTGAACGAAGCATCTTTCGGCACTCTCGTTATCGAAGCCAACGACGACAACGGCATCTACGAAATCCCACTTATGGGTACTGCTATCGAGACTGCATTTCTTAATGTAACTCACCCAACGGGCTATGCTGTAGAATTCGGGCAAGTTGAATTCGCTTCACTTCGCAGCCGCACGATTACACTCCGTAACGATGGTGGCACACCCACAACGTTTGAAGCTCTTGTTACCGCCGGTGCCGAACAAGGCTTTAGCTTGGTGCTTCCGGAAGAGCATATGTTGAGTGCTCTCGAAAGCGTTGAAATCGGAGTTGACCTCATGGCCACTCAAGGCGGGTCACTTTCGGGCAGCATGGCCATCGAAGCTGGAATGGATGATGAAGGCAATCGCCCAGAAGCAATTACATTAAGCTTACTTGCAGACTGCTCTGCGCCCGTTGCTACACCCGACCACAGCACGCTGTCATTCCCAGAACTCGTAGAAGGATGGACCAGTACACCAACGCCTGTATCAATCACAAACACTGGCAGCGGAACACTTATTGTCAGCTCTATAGAATTCGACATGGGCTCATCCGACCAATTTCAGCTCGCATCTGGTTTGAACCTACCAGCCATGCTGAACCCAGGCGACGTATTGGAAATTCCTGTTCTGCTTTCCGCTCTTTCATTGGGTGACACCCTGGGCGCTCTTTTGGTCAACAGCAACAGCATCGACGGCGGCGTTTTACGTGTCGAGCTGGTCGGTAGCGTTGTGACATGCGAACAAGGCTGCCCTGTGGCCAACGGTACTCCGTCCTGCTTCAGCGGCACCTGCGAAATCCTAGACTGCAACAGCGGATGGCACGACACAGATACCAGCGCACCAACCGGTTGTGAGTGTCAAGAAGACCGCGGTGGAAGCGATATTGGCCAGGTATGCAGCACACGTTACGACCTCGGAACGCTTGGTGATGGCTGCAGCGATTACCCAAGCCAAAAAACAATGGAAGGTACACTTCACAGCGCCGACGACATGGACCTTTTCTTCATGCGAACCGAAGATACATGGGGTGCTTTCTGCGATACTTTTGGTGACTCTGCTCGAACAAGTGTTGAGCTACAAAGTGGCCCTCCAGGGCTAGTCCTGTGCGCAGTTATCCGCGATGTAGACACTGGCTGTGGTGGTTACACCAACACTTTCGACCCTTCAGTATGCGGCCAAGGTAAATACGAGCACGACGGCTCGTATGGCAGCGAAGATGCACGAGACCTCACCGCTTGGGTCATGTGGCACCCAGATGCAAGCCCATCTTGCGGAACTTATACACTAAAATTCCGCGGCGAAGACTGAGTCAATCAACTCACGGTCCGCTGATGTTGTGACCGCCCCGGCATCACGCTAGACTCCTAATAGAGATGGGGGTAGCCAATGATTGCAGTCACCGAAACACCTGACAATATCAAAGAGTTTCACGAGCAGCTGCGTGACCTCATCCGAACCTTGATTGAAGAACTCGATGGCCGAAACGTCGAAGTCATCGGCCAAGACCAGCTAGAAGCCTTCACCGAACCGACTTACCTCTATATCACTCAGGGCATTATGAGCCGGCTCATAGATGGCCGAGCCATCAGAGTCTACATCGAGGGAGACCTCGTACTTTATGAGCCAGACGAAACAACGCTTCAGGCATCCCTAGACGGCGACGACACCATCGATTGTAAAGTATACAAAGAAACCGATTTCATGAAGCAGGTCCTCGATTCCGTTGAGCTTATGGGGCAATGGATTGATATCCTAGATGGCGACCGAAGGCTGCTGGAAATGCTTTGTGGCCTTTACTTGGGTGAGGAGCCCTCACCTGAGGTCGACTTTATCTACTTCCAACCGGGCGAGACGATAATTCAAGCTGGTGACGAATCTGATGCCATATATGAACTCCTCGGTGGGCAGGCTGTTGCCAGCGTAAACGGCACCGGAGTGGGTTATATTAACAAGGACGAGATTTTTGGTGAGTCGAGCTTTTTAACAGGAACCACACGAACCGCCACCGTAAAGGCCAAGACTGTCTGTTTTGTTCAGAAGACAACTACAGCGGACTTTGAGGCGCTGGTTCGTGCACGCCCTCAACTGATGGTAACCATAGCGCAAAAGCTGGCCGAACGACTTGCTGACACCAACAGGCGAGCGGCAAAATTGGGCGGTAAAAAAACAATCAAATTGAGACGACCAACGACAAAGCGTTAAGCCAAGAGAATATCTAACTAGGTAGGTGGGCTATTCGAGCCCGAGCACTTCATAAATTTTGCGAGTCAACTCATTGCCCCTCTTGGCTTCTAGATCCAAGGAGACGTTACCCGACGGTTTCGTAATGATTCCATCAGCGCCAAGCTTCGTTGCTTCTACTGCCTTAGCTGAACCAAGCCCAGTAACCGCAGACAAAACCAGAATCTTGCCAGTGAACTTCGCTCGCGCATGGCGAAGAAACGTTAGGCCATCCATCAATGGCATTTCGATATCCAGAAGCACCAGATCCGGACTGTGCGTTGGAAGCATCTTCAGAGCCTCGGCTCCGTTTTTAGCTTTACCAACAACCTCTAGATTTGGGTCACCTTTTAGCATGTTCATGATGACCATGCGCATCAGTGGTGCGTCGTCAACGATCAACACCTTTTTCCGAGACATAATAGCCCTCCAGAGACCTATTTAACATAACGCCCGATGACACTCGAACCATTCAACTACAAGCACGATTCCCGTACCCTCTAAAATTTCGCATCTTATGCTATGCGAAGCAAATAGCTCACCGGCAATTTCTTGGCAACCGCCTGAAGGCAAGACAAAACCCGCATAATATCAAACACTTAACTTGAATCCAAGCCGCTTAATTGGTCACCAAGTTCTTTCGGTAAAAATCTTTCCAGTCCATCACGGGAATTAACCGAATGCTCAGAAACTGAAGCCAACACATCCAGAATCTTACTATGGATTTTGGTTCCTGCGGCCAAAATACTATTGGAGTCGACGTCAGCTAAACTTCCATCCATTTGCGTCACCAAACCACCTGCCTCAGAAACCAAAAGCTGACCCGCGGCCTGATCCCAAGGATTCAGTTCGTATTCCCAAAATCCGTCAAAACGGCCAACTGCCACATAAGCCAAGTCGAGGCCAGCAGAACCAAGCCGGCGTACCCCGCGCGTTACTAAGTTCAATCGACAATACTCGGCATGGTTATCGTTTGCCTTGAATAGACGCTCGTAACCAAATCCCGTCGTGAGAAGTGAATCAATGAGTCTTTCCTTACCCGAGACATTGATGCCCTCTCCATTTAGCGTTGCGCCCTGCCCTCTCTCGGCTAGAAAAATCTCATCACGCATTGGGTCGTAGGTTGCACTGACAACCGTTTCAAAAGCGCCCAAAGAATTCTCAATTTGCGCCGCGACCAAAACACAAAAATGAGGGATACGGTGGGCAAAATTAACAGTGCCATCTAGAGGATCAACTATCCAGCGCAACGTAGACGTTCCCTCACGGCTGCCGCTCTCTTCTGCTAAAACCGCAGAATCGGCATAGTGCTTATCGATATAGGCTAAGATCGATCGCTCGGCAGCGTGATCCGTATCGGTCACCAGATCGATTGCACCTTTCTGGTTCACCGTTGACGTTGAGTCGTATCCTTTTCGGATCAACGAACCCGCAATCTTCGCCATATGAGCGGCGTCAGCTGCTAGGCTATTGAGTTCAGTCACGCCGTCTCTCCAATTTGCTTAACTAACCGGCCATGTAATCCGCCAAAATCACCATTTGAGAAAACAATAATCACATCACCCTGCCGTGTCTCGCGTTCTAGGTACGAGAGTACTGCGTCCACATCCCCTGGCGCCGCAGCCACCAAACCACGGCTCGTCAATTCACTGGCGACCTTTTCCGGGCTAAACCGTTGAGACTCATCGACTTCAGCCAATCGAACATGGGTTCCCACGACGACATGGTCTGCGCCACTGAAAGCTTCAATAAATGCATTTTGAAACACATTGCGGCGACTTGTTGCAGAACGTGGTTCGAAAACCGCTGTCACTCTACGTCCAGGCCAACGCTTTCGGGCAGCCGCTAATGTAAGTGTCACCGCTGTTGGGTGATGCCCAAAGTCGTCAACAACCGTGACACCACCGGATTCGCCAATTACTTCCATGCGCCGCTTAACCCCTTTAAATGAAGCCAAGCCAGCGCGGAGTTGGTCGGCGCTTAGATTTGCTGCCTCTGTTGCAGCGATGGCAGCCAATACATTACGTGCGCTAAACTCGCCCCACATCGGCACTGTCATCTCGCCAAGCGATTCCCCATCTCGGACAGCTTCGAAAACCAGCCCATCGGGAGTGGTTTCACAATGCTTCATCCACAAGCGCACTCCTTCACCTGGTTTGGTGTCGAAGAGCGTTACTTTCTTGGTAACCCCGGACTCTTGAATGAGCCGTACCGCCCTTGTGGCACCCGCCCATGCAACAAGGTGACCATCTTCAGGTACGATGGTAACCAACTGAGTGAAAGCATTCTCAACGTCTTCCACAGAGTCGAAAATATCGGCATGGTCAAACTCTAAACTCGATATAATGGCTGTCTTAGGCTTGTAGTGCCGAAACTTTGGGCCTTTATCGAAATAGGCCGTATCGTATTCATCACCCTCAATGGCGAAAAAATCACCGTCGCCACTTCGAAATGATTCTCGATAACCGACCAAAACACCGCCGACCAAGTACGATGGGTCGAGTTTAGCGTGCATGAGTAAGTGGGCAATCAAGGATGATGTTGTCGTCTTTCCATGAGTACCTGCAACCACTATCGAATGTTTATCGCCAATACCAAACCGAGCAATCGCTTGCGGCATGGAAATATGCTCGAGCCCACTGTCACGCATAGCTGAGGCTTCTGGGTTCACTTTGCGAATGACATTCCCCACCACCACGAGGTCGGGTTTAGGGGAAAGGTGCTCTGGCTTATAACCTTCTAAAACCGGAATCCCCCAGTCTTCAAGTCGAGTGCTCATTGGCGGGTAGACGTGTTCATCACTCCCCGAAACTTCATAGCCCTGTGATTGCACAAGGCCCGCAAGCGAACCCATTCCGGTGCCGCATATCCCCATAAAGTAGACGCTTCGAATTGTAGAATCAGACACTGCAGGTATCTCCTTTTAAAAGGCTTTGGAGCCCTTACCTTTTTCGTTTTTACTCACCAAAAGCTCTGCTTCCATCCAGAAATAATCCTGAACCTTACGCCTGAACTTTTGCATTCGTGGTTTTTTCTCATCCGGGCTGGGATGCACCACATTCGACAGGACCACCGTGGTAGCCTCCAGAGAGAGATCTAACCAAACTGACGTCCCGGTAAACCCGAGATGTCCCACAGAGCTTTTTGAAGCTCGGTCACCTGCCAGCGTACCCTTGGCCGAGGGTGTATCCCACGCAAGGGTTCGAGTGGTTCCTTTAAGGCGCCCTGAACGCGTAAAGAATTTCCTTACGGTTCCCGGGTGGAAAAACTGCTCGTCCCCTCGGTAACAAAGGCGTAACATTTCAACCAATTTCCACACCGCTTCAACAGTGCCGAAAAGACCCGCATGCCCCGCGACGCCGCCCAAGAGCCATGCCTTCGGGTCGTGGACCTCAGCAACAATACGCTTCTTCCGAATCGGGCAATCCTCAGTGGCTACGATTTGTCTGCGCCCCAGTTTCCGTGGTGTCTTGAAGTCTTCATGTCGAATGAAGAACAGGTCATCGGCAACACCGAGCGGCTTATAAATCTCTCGTTCAAGAAAGACATCAAGAGGCTTTCCTACAACAGTCTCCACAATCCACCCTAAAACAATAAACCCTACATCTGAATACAGGGTTTGCGTACCGGGTGTCGCCAATAACTCAAGCGATGCAATATGCGCTCGCATGGCATCTTCCTTGTTGGATGCATTCTCAGTGCAATCCCAAAATGACACATCCGCTGGCCAGCCACTGGTATGGTCTAGAAGCATGTCGATGGTGATGTCTTTGAATTTGGGCGAATCAAACTCGCGCAGAACTCGGCCGATGGGCGCCTGAAGGTCAATCCGGCCCCTTCCAGCTAACCAAAGAACTGCCAAGCCTACGCCTAAAGGCTTACTCAATGACGCTAAGTCAAACAAAACGCCTTCTTGAACTTTTTTCATAGGAGGCGGCGTCTCAAGACAGCCATAAACCTTGCGATGAAAAATCTCCCCCTGCACCGACGCCATGCATGCTGCGGCAGAAAAGAGCTTTTCATGAATCGCAGTACTCACACTTCGGTCAACGTCAGCTATGGAAATATCTGGCAGCGCCTCATCTGGTTTCGGCATCACACAACGGCCTGACTGTCGGGATCAACTCTAAGGGTTGCGGTCGCGGCCTCGATGTGAACTTTAGCCCCAAGCACAACCGCGCGTGAGCTTCCGTCATGGCCCAAAGGCAGTCCCGTTAGAACCGGGACACCAAGATGCGTGAGATTCTCTGCAATCACATCAGCGGCCCGATAGTCTTCAGCTTCTCCCGGCTCGCATGCAGAAAGCTGACCAATCGCAAAACCGACTGCTCCTTCAAATGTTTTGGCCTGTCGGTGCTGCGTTAACATTCTGTCCAATTTATAAGGTCGCTCTCCGATATCCTCGAGCAATACAACCGTATTCTCAAAGCTCGGTAACTGCCCTGTACCGAGCAAGGCCGTCAAAACTGCCAGATTACCCCCAACAAGGCGCCCTGAAGCGTCGGACTCACCCAGAGCAAGCTTACCTGCGAACTCTTGTTGAAACGGTTCACGTAAGCTCTGGTAAAGTTCACTGCGTGCCTCTCCGCCCCAATCAGCGAGGGTCGTTATGTTTGCCCCGTGAACTGATTGTACGCCGGCTCGTCCCCAAAGCGCGTGCAGGGCCGTTACGTCGGAAAAGCCAATCAACCATTTACCTGCCTGGCTGACATCAGCTGGATTGATCTGGTCAACAAGCCTTGTGGCACCATAACCGCCGCGAGCAACCCAGATCGCGTCAGCTTCAGAATCATTCAACGCGCTGCGTAACTCATTGAGACGCCGGGCGTCTGTTCCGGCGAGGTAACGATGGCTCTCGAAAATGGATTCGTCAAAAACCGTTGTAAATCCGGCCTTGTTCAGCAAAGCGATACCTTGCTGAAATCGCGACTTGTCGAAGCGACCGCAGGGGGCCACGATTCTTATCTTAGAGCCGTCTTTTAGATTGTCTGGTCTTTTCATTGCCGTCACCCTACATCAGTCCTAGCTTCAATTAAACCCGCAGGATCTCGTACTTTATTCCCGTGTCACCATTGACCCGGTTGCGCAGTAAAGTTAGGAATCTTCCGGCATGTTGGGAACATTAAGCATAATTTTAATACTGGTGGGTGCACCAGATATTCCAGACCCTGAGTCACTTACTCCAGCGCAACGATCCGTTTATCAAAGCGTGATTGGTGAAGAGTTTTGTAGCTGTAAGAGTTCACTCACTATTGGTGGATGTCTTGAGCTCAAAAAAGACTGTGCGACGGCGCGTCACCTCGGCGACATTGCGTACAACGCCGCTCAAGTTGGCAGTAGCTCGGATGATATTCTTGGCTTTCTTTCTGAGAGAGTCATGGGTTCATTCTGCGGTCGTAAAACCAAACTCAAGATCAAGGGCGCTCCTTCCAAAGGAAAAGTAGGAGCACCTATTCAATTGGTAGAGTTCGCTGATTTTCGATGCGGTCACTGCCGAGCAGCCGTTGGTAAAGTCAAACAAGCACTCGCTCACCACGGCAAGTCCGTAGAAGTCACCTTTGTCCCTTTCCCGCTTGGCTCCCATCCTGAGTCTTTAGCTGCCGCAGAGGCAGCCATGGCCGCCCATGCGCAGGGTAAATTCTGGGAAATGCACGACCTACTCTTTCAAGAGCAGGCTGACGGCTTCACGAAGCCAAAACTTATCGCGCACGCTAAATCAATCAATCTTAATATGAAGAAATTTATCAAGGCCATCGATACGCAGAAGTACCGTAAACGTATCCAGTCCATGAGGGACGCTGGTCTTAAGGCAGGCGTCAAAGGAACACCCGCCTTTTTCGTTAATGGCCGTCGCTTTGACCCGGCCCCTGCCCTTTACACAATCAACCGACGTATCGATATGGAACTCGACCGAAACCAAGGAAAATGCCAATGAATCGCATCAACCGTATCTCAGTGCTGGGCACATTGCTCAGCCTCCTGTTCACCAGTGCCGTGTTTGCAGCGCCAGGACGCAATGCCCCGCGCACGATGCGCCACAGTCATGCCACTGAAACTCTCGCCTATGAATTGCGCATCCTTCCAGGCGTTGCTGCAGTTGGTAAAACAGCAGCAATCCAGATTTCTATCTCTGAGGTTCTTGGTAAGCACGACGCAACTTTCGGAACCCGTAAGCCAATTGACGATGCCAGACTCACAGCCACACTTGTTTCACCCGGCAAACAACCAACAACCCAGGTTCGCAATGCATTAACCATGCGCGATGCAGGTACTTACGGCTTCACTTTTACCTCTGATGTAGAAGGCATTCACGCTCTCTACATTGAGGGTCAAAGCTCAACAATGGGCGCTATCAAGTATGAAGCACCTGTTTCATTTGGAACATGGCCCATGCCGGAAGAAATCGTGCTTCCAGCCAAGCCTCGTAAAACTCCTAAAGCACTACATGCTGATATGCGCCACGGCGAAGCTCTTTGCTACCAGTACTGCAAAAAGGACCTTGGCTTTGCTTTACCTCAGTCAACCACACCTACGTTTATCCAGAGCCAGCATGCTGCAGGACTTTCAGGCAGCGGCCTGGTTGGTGCAGTTGTGGGCGGCGGCGGTAATCGACTCACCGAGCTTCAGCGCAACGACCTTGTCAAATACATTGATTCCCTCGCCATGGGCATCCAGTCTTTTTTCCCTGATGCAGGCACCGTCATGCCGGCCGAGTTTACTCTCAACGAGTACGCACTTGAGCGCCTGGAAGAGTCGACCCGCATGAAGCTAAAAAGTGACGAGGTTACCTACAAGGTCTTCGTTGTATACCGCAATAAGGAAAACACAGGTCGCCCAGCCGTCATCGCTTATGATGACCGAGTTGAGCGAGGCAACCTCGACCGTAGCAGCAAGCTTGGTTACGTTGTTTATATGTCCAATAAAAGTGACCCTAATTTCTACGAAGTGGGTGTAGCAGTTGGTTTAGAGCCAACTTACCCAATCGTCTCTGTACGAAGCCGTAACAACAGCGGTGAAATGGATTCAAAGCTTAACCGTCAATTGATGAGCTTTAAAGGTCAGGGAAGCTTCAATGACCCACGTAGCCTTCGCCGTGGTTCCAAGAGCCTCCAGAAGAAAATCCTACCGATGTACCTAACGGTCGCTGAAGTCGCTACGATGTTCTTCGCTGCTGAACGAGAATTTAATGAGTTTGATTCGGAGCTAGATAGCCTGGATTAATAAGCAGTGGTCAACGGGGCTTTTTAGCCCCCCGCCCTTGCATCTAAAGATAGGTCAACTGGCGCCACCGGTGCTGGTAAAGCAAAGCCTTCGTGGCGCTCTATCTCAACCGTTGAAATCCGCTTTTCATCAGCATCTTTAACGGTAAATACCATCCCACCCCATCTTAACACAGTACCAGGCTCTGGTAGGTAACCGGCTTGAAACGTTACAAAGCCAGCCAACGTCTCGTATGAGTTATCGTCTGGAAAAGTAACACCGATAACTTCTTCAAGCTCATCAAGATCAACACGACCATCGGCTAAGATTTTAGTATCGGACACGACCAAAAATTGGCGTTCCTCAACATCGTATTCGTCCTGAATTTCACCGACAATTTCTTCGATGATATCTTCAAGCGTCACCACACCTGCAGTTCCGCCATACTCATCAACCACAATGGCCATATGTGTTTTACGTCGTTGAAATTCACGTAGGAGCTCCGAGATTTTCATAACCTCAGGTACATAAAAAGTAGGCTTGAGTAGCTCTTCCAAACGAAGGACCGCTTCTGTACCGCTGCGGTTCGCTTCTATTTCGGCCGCAAAAAGCCGCTTAACATGAAGCAGACCTTCAATCTGATCGATGGTTTCGTTGTAGACAGGAATCCGTGAGTGCCCATTCTCTAGAACCATTTGACGAACATCAGTTGCAGACGCAGTTATCGGCAGAGTCACCATTTCCGTTCGGGGGACCATGATTTCTCGAATCAGAGTATCGGAAAATTCGATAATCGAACGCAGTAACTCTTGAGATGGATTACCCAAATCACTCGCGCCAATTCGTTCCGACAAAGCCGCAAGTTCATCCAATGTCCAATAAGGGTTTGCTTTTGAACTCTGTCCACTAAGCCGCCCACCCAATCTCGCGAATAATTGAACCGGCGCCACCAACGGAAAACCGACCACTCTCAAGAGGTGAACGACGGTCATACCGAACGTAGCCCAAACCAAGACATTGCGTTTAGCCACCAAGCGAGCAGCAATCTGTACTGATGAACCGACGATAATAGCCGCGGCAAAGAGCAGTATTAAAGTCGCCAAATCCTCGGCGGTATGAGTTACAACTGTGACCACGCCACAGGCATAAACAAATACACCGACTATCCGAAAAACGTGAAGAACTGTCCGAACCGCTGCGGGATAAGAACGCCAGTACTCGAAGGAGTCGTGAGAACGTTCACCGTCTCCCGAATCGCTTAGGGAATCCGGTATACCGACGAGGGCTGTCTCAATCGCCGAAACCAAGGCGCTTAGGAATAAGCCAGTTCCAACCAGCCAATATGCTAACAAGGGCGAGATCTGCGTAAGTAGAGTGAAGGCTTAGTCTCCTGTTTGTCCAGTTTGGATAAGATACTGCGCAAATTCACTGGAGAGGAAGTTCAAAACATTCACCTCATCGGCAGTAAATGAAGAGCCAGCAGCTCTGTTGACGAGTTCAACAACCGCGAACGTTCGACCGTCTTTCTGACAAGGTGAACAAACCAACGAGTTAATACCGTAACCAATCTTTTCAGATATATCCTTGCAAAATCGTTCGTCCTGGTCAGCATCCGATACCGCGAGCGCAACGCCTTCCATAGCTGAAAAGCCAGCGATGCTTTGACCCATGGGAACTCGAAACTGCATAACGTCGCTCGCCTTAGGGCCAGTTGCAGCTGCAAAATACATATCGTTGTAATTGATATCGGAGATTAATACGGAACCTGCCTCAGCTGGCACCGACTCCATTGCCAATCCCAGAATGAATGCGGCCGCCTCTTTCAGTTCTTTATGGTCGTAAATATTTTGAGTTTTACCGAAGAGATCACCAAGGACCTCCTCTACTGGACGACTCTCTGGCGCCTTACCCCGGCCTGCACCTTCAGGTTGCGGCTTATCCTGAGCACCTACTTCACGAATTTTGAAGACCCGACCCGACTTAGGGTCGGTGACGATCATGCCATTCTTCTTCACATCACACATCAGGCTCTTGACGTCAGTACTATCACCCATGCGCGAAAGGCCGCTCTTCAGAGCTCCCATCCAATTGTCGCCTTTAATCTTTGCGACTTTACCAGTTTCGCCTTCGGGGCCAGGAATATAGATTTCAAAAATAGGCATGACGCTAAGTTCCTTTTAGATAGTAGCTGAGTTTTCAACATGAAAACTCCAAGCCTCTATTATCTCCAGCACGGAGCTAGGCTCAAGCCCCTCCGGCACAAGAAACAGCATATCAAAAAAAAAATAACTCAAACTAGAAAAATAACCATCGTCCATCGAGAGCAAGAATCAGGACTTAATACGACCAGATTGCAGGGTCATCTCTTTCAATAGGTCAGCCACCTGAATTTTCTTGGCTGCCTCCAACTTCTCGTCTTCATTGCCGCCGTCGAGCTGATTATTTATATCTTTTTCTGCAGCCGCCCGCCTCATGCTGTCGTCTTGTTCATTAGAAAAAGAAGACCAATTCTCGCCTCGGTCCTGCTGGTCACTGGCGGTCGTCGCCATGCCTGGGTCGTCCTTACTCAAGTCAGCTTGGTTGTCTGTGCTCGCGCCGCTTACTTCACCGGCTTTGGCTATATCGCTGCCATCTCCGATATTTCCCTCCGCGGAAATTTCCTGAGCGGCTTGAGCCGCGGTATCCACGGCCAGGCGTTCTCGCTGCTGATCTTCGAGCATTTCCTGATGCCGCGACTCCATTTCTCGTCGTATTTTGTCTGCGGCACCGCCATCGACCTTATCAATCGCCATGAAAACCCTCCAAGAGTACTGTTTTAAGCATACACGGAGCCAAGACTTTCGGGTAGAGAAAGCCACTGGCGCTGCTATTATTTGTAAAAGGTCTTAAGAAACAGTCAACTTCGCGAGCGCCCACCCCATAAGGTAGAGCGCTATCACTCCCCAACCAAAACGGACCACAAAGGGATCCATGGCGAGTAAGGTTGCACGTTCTCGAATACTGGGAACCGAGGGATGACTGGGAGCGAGCGTCTGGAGCTCGTCTGCTATCGCCCTAGCCTTGAAATAGTCACCAGACTGAAATGAAGACTGAAAGCCCGCTAAGAGAAGCTCAACACGGGCCTTCGATTCTGATTTCGGAAGAGTATCGTCGCTCACGCCACTATCCTAGAAGAGCTTGGTAATCCGCTGGTGACATCAAGCCTTCGGTTTCGCCTGAAACCTTCACCTTAATCATCCATCCGTCGCCGTAAGCATCCGTGTTCACGGACTCAGGCGCATCTTCCAGAACTTCGTTAATGGCAACCACTTCGCCAGTAACCGGCGCGTATAGGTCCGAGACCGCTTTCACCGACTCTACGGTTCCGAAGGTATCACCCTCTTCGATGCTCACACCCACCTCGGGTAGCTCCACATAAACCACATCGCCAAGCTGGTCTTGTGCGTGATGTGTAATTCCAACCACAACGACATCGCCCTCTTGGCGAATCCATTCGTGCTCTTTCGTGTATAACAATCCCTCAGGTACACTCATGCTTCTTCTCGCTTGTAAAATGGTGTTTTCACGACAACCGCAGCAATGGTCTTCTTGCGGATGACGATTTCAAATTCAGAGCCAACGGAAGATAGCTCCCGTGGCACGTACGCTAAACCAATCGACTCACCAAGTGAAGGGCTATGACTTCCAGAAGTCACTTTCCCTACAACTTCGCCATTCGAAACAATCTCATAGCCAGGCCGGGCGATGCCGCGGTCCTTCATCTTAAAACCAACTAATTTTCGCACAGGTCCATCCGCTTTCACTGCCGTAAGAGCCGCAGAACCGCAGAACTCGCCCTTCTTCAGCTTTACAACCCAGCCAAGCCCTGCTTCATACGGGTTGGTTGTGTGGTCAATATCGTTTCCATAGAGCGCGTATTTCATCTCCAGGCGGAGAGTATCCCGAGCACCAAGCCCACAAGACGCAATACCATGGTCTTTGCCAGCTACTTCTAGAGCTTCCCAGAGTTTGGCCGCGTCGGCAGGTGCTAGATAAAATTCAACGCCATCTTCACCCGTGTAACCCGTTTTCGCCACTCGGACGTTTTCAACACCAGCGACGGTTGTATCTCTCCAGGTAAACGGCTTCATTTCAGCCAGATCGATATCACTGACCGCGGCGATAACAGTTGCCGCCTTCGGGCCCTGCAAAGCAATCTGAGCATAGTCTTCAGACACATCACTGGCCGCACAATCCAGCCCACGCAGACCTTCCAACATATGATTGAAATCCTGCTCGCGCCGCGAAGCATTCACACAAATAAAGAAACGGTCTTCCGATTCACGGTAAACAATGAGGTCATCAACGATTCCGCCGTCTTCTTGGCACATCACCGTATATTGCGCATCGCCATCACCGAGCTTGCTGAGGTCGTTTGTGACGATTTTCTGCAGACCAGCCAATGCATCAGCCCCTTCAACGATAACTTCACCCATATGGGAAACATCGAAGAGTCCTACGTTTTCTCGCACAGCTTTATGCTCTGCCATCACGCCTTCGTATTGAACAGGCATCTCATACCCTGCAAAGGGAACAAATCGTGCCCCACGGGCAGCATGAACATCATAAAGTGCGGTACGCTTAAGTTCTGTCATTTTTTCCGACTCCTACTTACCCAAAGAGTGTTCGTCTATATTTTTCGTTCCGCGGCATCGACCGTATTTTTCAGAAGCATGGCAACTGTCATCGGTCCCACACCACCCGGCACGGGTGTAACACAAGCTGCACGTTCAAGTGCACCCTCATAATCAACATCACCCACCAATTTACCATCGACCCGGTTAATACCTACATCGATAACGGCTGCGCCTTCTTTTAGCCACTCGCCTTTAACCATTTCAGGCCGGCCTACTGCAGCAATCACAATGTCTGCACGTCCGACTTCTTCAGCAACATTCTTTGTTCTTGAATGACATATGGTCACCGTCGAATGCTGCTCCAGAAGAAGCATCGCCATTGGCTTACCTACAATCGTGCTGCGGCCAATAACCACCGCGTGAGCACCTTTCATCTCAACACCAGCGTCCTTGAGCAATTCGATACAGCCGGATGGCGTGCACGGCCTAGGAGCCTTGATGCCGGCCAACAATCTCCCCATATTTGTCGGGTGTAATCCGTCGGCATCCTTCACGGGGTCAATGCGGTCGGTAACAATCTTCTCATCAAGGTGGCCTGGCAATGGAAGTTGAACCAGAAAACCGTCGATTGTTTCGTCGGCATTTAATGAATCAACAGCGCTTAAAACGTCTTCCATCGATGCATCGGCGGCCAGACGAATCATAGATGATTTCATTCCTGCCTTCGTTGCTGCGAGTTCCTTATTGCGAACGTAAACCTGAGATGCAGCATCTTCACCAACCAGAACCACGGCGAGTCCCGGTGGACGACCCAGTTTCTCAGTAATACCCACCACGCGCTCTTTGAGTTCTGCGCGCATCTTCAGGGCGTAGCCCTTACCGTCAATCTTATTACCCGCCATCAGTGAGCGTCCTTTCGTTCTTTAGGCTCAGGAGTCTTGCCCGTCACCACAACCACTTTCAATGTCTGCTCTGGTTTCAGCTGAACCGGCACAGTTAGCCCTTTGCGATCCGGCGCAACGATGGCGCGGTTAACCCAGCCAAGAAATCGTTCACCTAAAGCCTGTACTTGAACAGTGACAGGCCCGTAACCTTCCTGAACCGTAATTTCGACAGCCAGGGAATCTTTATCAGCGCCTCTTGCCTCGTAAGACGCCATGCCTGCGGCTTCGATGAACTTGGCACCTGGAGGCGTCTCCTTCAGCTTGGCCTCAAACTTTGCCGGTTGAGTCAGACGCAGCCCTGCATAGTCAATGGTGATACCGGCGGTGCCTTTTTGGAGCATGCTCGCAGCCAGCAACTTCTTTTCACCGTCACTGAGCTTACCGTCACGGTTCATGTCAACCATTTTCCCTTGAAGCTCGACACGCTGCCCGGAGCCTCGAACCGCCCAAAGCGCAACCAGCCCTTGGTCATCAACCTGGATGAAGAGTGTGCGTTCAACATCTTTATCATGGGCCATAGCAGTTGCCGCGCCCAGCCAGCATGCTAAAGCGGCTAGAACAACTCTGCTCTTAAATACATTCATCTAAAAAATCCAATCAATGTGGATGCATCGCATCGAAAATGCGACGGATATCATTACGTTGATAACGCCGACCTGCATCCGTCTGCTTATGAAGAACCTTTGTCCGGTATTCACCGCGAGTCATGGTTTTGACTCCAGTCTTTTCATCGCCGCAATCCCAACCAGGTATCGAGCCTGGTGCAGCACCCGGTCCCGGAGGAGCATCCGCGAGGCGGGCACCTTCATAGAGCGCCTCGAATCGGCCACTCGCATCGATATCCAAAAATATCGGGTTGGTCAGAGCATAAGGAATTGCTCGCTGAAGTGGGTTCGGTCCGGACAGGCCATCTCCCCCACCGAAGGCACTTGGGTCGAGCCCAAGTCCCCCCACGAGCCCTTCCAGGGCATCTGAGATATTGGAAGGTGGATCTTCCTTCGGAACAACAACTGGAAATAAATTGTTACTTCCATAAGCTTCAAGCGCAATCCAAGTATCAACATCGAACTGCTTAACCCGTGTCACCAACATCTTATCATCCGTGGCACGGCCCGATGCACCGACCTCATCAGCAATTTCGATGGTTTCAATAATCTCACCATTGGCCCAAAGGACGAGTCTGTCGACATCAATCCAGTCTGCACTGTTGACCTCAATCTGTATCTCTACATTTCGCCCAGCATTGGAAGCTGTGTAATTAACCGTTTGCCCTACCCGATACGCATAAGTCACTTCACCAGCATCGTTTCGTGATACAACCGACAACTTAACAAAAGGTCCATTTGTGGCGATGGCTTGGTGCTCTTTTAACCCATCAACGATATCGAGGTCGTGTACCTTCGTAGGTGGCTCATCTCGTGGCGTACCCGTATCCGCGTCAGGCGTTATGTAGATATAATTTCGGGGAAAACCGACTTCCTCATGACCACTGTGGCTGTCTGAGTTACCAGTCGCCGTAACCTTGATCCCGCGATTCAAAAGGTTCATCCAATCGTCCACAGCGCCGGGATAAGCAATATGTCCGCCATGCTGCAAGAGCGGCATTCCAGGACCGTTAAGCGGGTGACCAGAATCACCATCACACTCGTAGGCTTGCTTCGAAGCATAGAAGGACTCATCGAGCCCTGTAGGCAATCTCCAACCATGCAGCTGGTCAAAGCGTTTCCCGTTGAAGACCTCAATCGCATCGAATTCATAGGAAAAGTTTTCGCGTTTAAACTGACCTGTAATGCTATTTTGCGGGTAGATAAGTGACGACAGGCTGTAGTTGTCATCGCTTGGATTTTCTTCAGGCACACCCGTATACGGATTCATGTAATACTGAGAAAAATAACCCAAAACAGAATCCCGCGGGTGATTGGCTTGAACAATGGTTGAATCATAGTGATATCGACCCAGCTGGCGAACATGGTCGAATATTTGGTCAGGCTTGCACTCTACCCAATCAAAGGCTGTCTCGTTGCTCTTGTCTGAACGGGGCTCATAGCAGAATTCAACAAACGGAAAGTGGGACGCGGCTCCAACATCGTAGCGTAATGGGAATGCATTAAAGTGTCCCATCTCAAGAGTTGATACTTCAACTCCCACCATGCTTTTGATCCAGTCCTCAAGCCCAAGGCTCACAATCGCGGGTTCGTAATCAGTGATAAAGTTGTGGTCTGTAGAAACGGCATACTCTAAGCCCTCTGCAGCGCTGGAGAGCACGCGATTCTCACTGCTCATTGAAGAATCAAGAGAACCGCTGGAGTGTAGGTGTAAATCCGCACCGATATAATCAGCAGTGTTCACCGAGCGATTTAGAACCACGCTGAGGCTAGCCCGTTTGCCGCCGGCAACAACAACACCCTTGGTGATCGACAAGTCATATTCCAGCCCTCTAGACACGTAAACATCATAGGTTCCCGGGCGAATCGTTCCACGAACCTGCCCGTCGACGGTATAGGCAATCTCCTCGAGGTACTCGCCATTTTGACCATCGTTCCAGTTCAGATCTGTCGAACGCCGGTCTTCACCCAAGCTAAAATCGAAGAGATATGAACGCGGGGCACATTCAAGGTCACAGTCGAGTTCCAAGCGCTCACAGTCCGTACAGCGCTCAGGCAAGGTATAAGGCGCAACAAAGCTAACTTTGGCTGGAAGCAGAGTTCCCGCTTCGTCTCTAACTTCGACATCATAGTGGCCTGTTGAAGGCACACGAATTCGCTTAAATGCATCCTTGCGCGTCGTGCCGCCTTCACTGTCGACTTCCACTTGAATCGTAAACTTATTGAAATCAGTGAAACGCTCGTCGGTGGACGGATATGGGTCTCGGCCGTGGCCTGTGACCTGCCAGTAGTAATCGCCATCTGGAAGCTTCGCAACGAAGCTACCACCATGGGAAACATCCACCTGTGAATAAGGACGTTTAAGTTCATCAAAGATATGAACCATGCCTTCGTGAACCGGCTCACCCGTGACTGCGTCTCGGACTTCCCCACTAAAGCTCGCAGTTTTCGTATTGCGAATATTGTAGAGTTCATTTCGAATTGAGCCCACATCGCCATCGCCGATCATAAGATAGCGCGTGTACTCCCAAGCCTCATGAGGAGCGAGTTCTGCAGGAGGGACGGCATAGTAAGCACCCGTAAAAGAGCTGAACAGAAATGGGATAACAAATGACTCGGCCGACACATTCACCAACGGATCTTTCTCGTACTGGTCTTTGTTCATGTAGGCGTAGTTATTTTCATTGGGTGCAATGGCAAACCCGTAAGAGACGCCGTCACCACGGGTTGCTAAAAAATCGGTAACCAAACCTTGAAGGGCTGGTAAACTTACACCGTTTTCGCGCTGAATATTGTAAGACGCTTCGACGGTGTATCTGAGGTCAAAACCTGCAACCTTAGGGTTATCAGGTTGCGTACTACGCGTAACCGACCCCGAGGAAAAGACACTGTTGCCCCCACCAAAGAGGAGAACATCTCCCATGGGAATTTGAATGTCGTCAGCTCCAAGAACGCCAGCCAAAGCTTCACCATTAAACTTTACTGGGCGTCCTGAATCATTGACCAAACGTCCAACAATCTCTACGTGCCGTGCACCGGGCTTCAAGATATAATCAGTCTCGTAACGCAGACCCGCATCCTGAGGAATCGCAAATTCAAGCAGGAAATTGATTAAGGTTAGGAAGTTACCACCTTTAGAGCGAGTTCGGATAATAGCCGCTCCGCCATCACTTCCGTCGCTTATCACCTCAACACCTTGCGCATCTAGAGCATCAGCTTCAGCCAGTGCTAGGCATTGCGTTGCCTCTTCATCCACGGCCACACACTCATTGGAGCCCACACAGCCAGCGCAACCTTCTGCAACCGGTAAACAAGCCGTAACACCTGCCTCATCAACCACACACGCCTGCGCCATTGGGCAATAACCGCCGCAACCGTCATTTCGGATGGTTTGATTTTCGACATCAAAAGCCTGGAGAAAGAACGCCGGGAAAGACTCCCCGAAGTTATCTTTTCCCGTGCCGCCATTTGGACTGGCTGTCGTTCCAGGGCGAACAATATCAGCATCAATGATGCCTCCACCGAACACACCAAACCCACGAGACCAACCTTTATCTTGGATGATTACACGGACGCTGTCGTTAGCCAGCAGATAGTCACCAACCGCGCCCAAGGCGCCAGGACCACCGATTAATTCCATAGGCGACTGAACACGGCCTGCATAAGACCGCCCCTCATCGCTACAACTGATTAAGCCTCCTCCAAGAAGGAGAAGTGCTACCAAACCTATGCGACAATTCATCAGAACGTTACCTGTACCGCTGCTTCAACGCGGTCGTTGTTTACAGAACGACTTGCCGATTCTGCGGCATGCGTGAATTCAGCCAACATCAAAACCGGTAGGCTTGAGCAATTGTAGCGAAGTCCTGCGGTGTGGTGCATCACTTGGTCGTATGCAGCGATATCGAGCGTGTCTACGCCTTCAGTAGTGGTCATGCGTGGGTCGTAAAAACTAAACCGGTAGCCGAGTTCAAGACCGTCTATGATTTCGTAGGCAAGTTGCGCGTGGCCCCCAAGAGCTTGCTCTGAAAAGTCCGCAGGGTTTCGCAAGTGAGTCGTTTGAGTCCAAAGAACTTGGCCCTGCATCTTTAAACCAAAGTAACGCATGTTGAAGTCTAGACCTGCTCCCATAACCCGTCGCTGGTGGCGATCCGGGGCATCTCCATCGGTCAACTGGTTGATGGAATACGTAACACCCATTGTGCCGCCTTCTGTGATTTGACCTTGGGTCGCTGGACCTTCTTCATCCCCAGCCGAACTTGCTTTACCCCATGCCATGCTAAACCGGCTGTAGAAAGCTGGTAAATCGTTGTCGTTGAGGCTCGCATCACCGCTGTTACCGTTGGTCAAAGCCAATGCGTAACCGAAGTCGAAGAGGCTGGTCTTAAAAAGTGCAGCATCCGAAACCATCAGGCCAATCTGACGACCGACCCCCATACCAGCCATATCTGCCCAGTAACCTTCTTGGCGTTCAATCCCGCGAGACTCGAGTGAACGGTGAACAAATTGCTGGTCCTTCACGCCCGTTGTCTCTTCAGCATCGTATGGCGGCTTAAAACGACCGGCGAATACGTGAGTGGACTCACCCAAGGTATAACGCATGTATGCGTCTTTGAGGCCCGTCTGTAGATTTCCGACACTCGAATTATCATCATCGTAATGAGCTAAGGAACCATCAAAACCTAAGCGGATATAGAGGTTATCTCCGTAGGTTGCTCGCATATTCAAACGGGCATCACCCAGAGCGAAACCATCATTACGACCCACATTGGGTGGATTGGCATCGCTGGACGGCATTGAGATACCAACGAAACGATTTGGGATAATGCTGGTCGCTTCAACGCGAAGGTAACCGTCGAATGAAATTACAAACTCAGTGCCCACCTCAGGAGCAGGCTCTTCTACAACCGCGGCTACCACAGCCGGCGGTGCCTCTTTCACTGGAGCGGGAGTGGGCTTTGCTTCGACCGGCGCAGGCTTAGCTTCTTCCTTGGCTGGAGCCTCTTCTTCTGCTGGTGGCGCGGCTTCAGCTTCAGCAGGATTCGCTTCAGCCTCAGTTGGTACTGTTGCAGCGGGTGCTGATTCGCCCTCACTTGCTGCTGGTTCTTGCGCGCTTTCATCAGCCTCAGACTGAGCATGCGCAGCTAGGGGAACCACAAATAGCGTGAGGGTAAGAAACGTCAGTACTCGCATCATTTTTTAAGCTCCGATGGCACACCGAGAGTCCATCTCGGTAGCGTCCTGCTGGATTTAAAGTTCGCGAAATCTTACCCAATTTAAATGTTTGGTGAAAGCGAAAGAGCCGAAGAAACCTAGCCCATTTGGGATGGCTTTCTGGTCTGCCCTCAACCGACAGACTTGATGGCCCGCTGGTTCGCGAGGACAGCTATTAACGAGAAGAAATGAGCTTGTAAAGACAACCCATACGAGAAAACAACAAAAGCTGTTTTAAAACATGGCCTTACCAGGCAACAGGGGTGCTTTCAGACAGGTCTAAAAGTGCATCGACCTCGACATCAGAGCCGCCACCAGCCATCACAACCGCCGTAACGACCGCACTTGAGACCAACACGGCTCCTGCCCCCCCCCACACCCACCAGTTTTCATACCATTGGGTGCGATCGGCAATTTTCGTTGAAACGTCCATGGGTTCAAGCCGGTTTGCCTGATTGGCAACAGGTAACTTCACCAGTGGCATCAGAGGTTCAAGTGCCAAGGGGTCATCTAAGCCCGGCGAGTTCGGCTTATTGGGCTTTGCTAATGGGACCAACGCCAGCTCGTCTGCCAGTGGGTCAACCGGTGGTGCCCCAAGGGGAACCAATGCCAGCTCGCCCGCAAGTGGGTCTTCTACTCCGAACTCTAAACGCCCTTTAAGGACAATAAGCTCACCAGGAATAGCCCGAACTTCTTTGCGCAAACTCAGATGGCCATCCATATCCACAGTGATATTTCGCTTACCAAGTTTGAGTGCAAATAGCCCAGGAGATTTCCCAACGCCTTTGCCGTCGATGGATACCTTCGACCCGTGTGGTTTGATGCGAACATCTAAAATACCGGCCACCGGCAAAAGGTCTGCCATCACTTTGGCGAGGCGACCTGCCTTAACGACAATTTTCGTTTCAAAATCCAAGTGGCCAATTCTAGTGACTTTAACCGTGTACTTGCCAGCTCTAAGCCTCAGAGTTTTGAGAGGAGTCTTTCCCGCCTTGAGCCCATTTAGCTGAACTTTCGCCCCATCCACGGTGGATTCAATTTTAAGTTTACCGCGGGCTCGTTTCTTGGCGGCCATACTTTCAGCAGGTCCAACAGCGATCAGTGATGTCGCGAGCAGTATCGTAAGTAGGCGTATCACCCTAAAACTGTAGCACAGGCTGTGATGACATAAAACCATCGCCCTCCGCATCATTGGGCCGACTCATCGAGACCAGCCGGGGTCCTCGCCACAGTCACTTGAGCTTTATCCTGTTCCCGCATTTTCTCGACCATCGTTCGGAATTGGCTCCAATGAGTCGTCATTACAATCTTTGGCTTCATCTCCACACGCCGCGCGCAGGTGAGATGCTCATCAGTTACTTCACAGGCCAAATAATAGCTGATGCCTCCCCAACTCAAATCGAGAGGTTCTGGCGCTAGAACTCGATAACCAGCGGGAAGTTCCAATCGAAGAGTTGTATCCCAACGGGCTGGAGCATCCAGTACCCGGGGAAATTGGCGAACCTGACGATAGGCACCCGGCAAGGAAGGCCCCATCGCATCTGCCAATGAAAAAGAAAATGTATCGTAATCTACCTTCACATTTTTTAACTCAGTAGAAGCGGACAAAGTCAGCGGTTTACTCAGGTCGCGGACATTTTCCGAACTCCCTGACCGAAACCCTACCTGTTTATCCTCAAAGCGAAGATGCCCTTGAATGAAGTCTGAAATATCTGCATCAGGTGGGAGTTCAAGTAGAGTCTTGCGAAAAGTGGAGGCACTTTGTCCAATGACCTGAACACTCACTCCTCCGGAAACGTTTCCAACACCGGTCGATGACATCTCATAATGCGTCACGACCAAATTCGTTTCGGGATGCCCTACCCCAACGCTGACAAATCGAGGATTTCTCATGCCCACTAAAAGCGCCGTTCCGCCCATTAAGTCGGGGGGCAGCTCACCGAACCTGCATGTTTTACACATAGGATCGACAAAAACGAAACCATGGTCAGCCACCGAACAGAGAGGTCCACGGGCCAGCAACGAACTGGTGGCGCAGTTTTGTGCATCATTCATCACATCTTTAGCCTTCACCGCAACGACGACCCGCTTAAACGGTGATATCGATGGGAAACCGGACATGACGATAGGTCCTTTAGGAGAAGTGAGAAGAGCGGGATAAGCCTCGATCCCAGCGTCCTTTAGACTTCGCTGCAAAAGCGCCGCGGCATCACGACCGCTCACTGGTTTTCTCTCTCGTAAGGCAACGGTAGATCTTGGTGGTAAAACGCCAACGCCGTCGACCTCGACAATTTTTAAATCAGACTGAATCGCTCGATATCGCTCAATCGCCGAGCCTGTTGCCGGTGGTAAATCACCCGCTGCATCGAAGAGAAATTGCATCCTTGCCCCGATGTGTTTCCAGTTTTCAAGGCGATACATGCGGTCCTCGACCTGTGCCGAAGCAATATTAAAATCTATCCACGCAGT
>JABJBS010000171.1 GCA_018668695.1 Deltaproteobacteria bacterium | reverse complement strand
CGTTGTAACCAACACCTGCCCCAACTGATGTTCTGTTGTCGAGACTTGTATAACCCAGCCCAACATTTACGCCCGTTGACTTTGATGCACCATCGTACGTTAAGCCGCCGTTAAGTGATGTCGTCTCGGACAATACAACCCCGGCGTTAGCACCGCCGCTGTAGTGGTTACCATCCCAGCCAACATTAGCGCCAAGAGTGGAGCCGCCTTCAAAGCCGTAGCCGCCAGCCACACCAGCACTTCGGCCTCCTTCACTGTCCCAGCCCGCATCAGCCGAGACATAGCCTTGACCATCAAGCGTAGTGACCATGACATTGTGGTTACCGGTTACTTTTCCATCCGAATCGTAACGCAGTCTATTATTTAGGGTAAGATTATCTGCAACTTCATCCGCCTGACTTACACCTGCTTCCCAGCTGCCATCTGACCGAATCGTTCCATCGTATACCCGGCTTCGCTTTTCACTGACGACTTCCTCAACACTGCCGGCGACCTGGCCTACAACTTTACCGTCTTTGTCTATCGAGAGTGACTCGTCCGTTTTCCAATGTTCACCTTCATGGTGGCCCACATAAGTTAACGACTCATCGCCTTCGGCGGTACGGTGCAACCCAACCGTCTCATGATTATTTTCAAACGCGTGGCTTACGAAACCATCGGCTTTACCCTTGTCGTCTATCTCCAAGCCTTGGCTGACAACGTGTCCATCTACCGTGGTGTGAGTAGCTTCTGCGCCCGCTTTCCAGGTGCCGTCTAGATTGGCTTCACCATAGACTTTAGCATCCGTAGCTTCATTGATGGAAAAACGCTTTTCACCCTGAATTGTTCCCGCTGTCTCACCTTCATCATTTGCCGTGAATGTAGCACCCAGATCCCAGTCTTCACCGTGACGGTTACCATTGTAGGTTAAGGATGATCCGCCGTTTTCACTTCCCTGAAACTCCACGGAGTCGGAACCAGATTCATCCACGTGTTCATAGTTGAGGTTGAGGTAATCGCCTCTTTCAGCATCTGTACCGACTTCACCACGAACAACTTCCTCGTCGTTCAAATGATGTGTGAGTCCTACGTGACCACTGGTATTGTCGTCATTGTCAGCCGCAAAATGGGCATCGAGTATCGTATCGGGATGAATGGCATGTTCTATGTCAACTCGGCCGCCCACATTCCCCGTTGCCTCGTCAAAGTGACCAGAAACATAAACATCGGTATCTTCTGTGGTGTAACCGGCTCCGCCCCGCCCGCTTACGTCTTCGTGCTCACCTGATTTGATGAGGTCGTAATCGTATCGAACAGTTTCATTATCATAGGATAACGAATCACTATCGTCGGTTGTGTAACGGTCCAAATATACGGAACTTGGACCGTCGGGCATTGAGACATCTGACATACAGCCTCCTATTCGTGCATGAAGCGCACAGAATAGTTATCGGGCTATACGAAGAGTTGTTGCGTGTTTTTAATAAAATTTATACCGACTGCCCTGCGGCCACACCCGATGCCCAGGCCCACTGGAAGTTGTAGCCCCCGAGCCAACCGGTGACGTCCACGACTTCACCGATGAAGAAAAGCCCGGGATTCTCAAGGCTTTCCATTGATTTCTGGGACAACCCATCGGCATGGACGCCGCCCCGCGTGACCTCAGCTTTTTTGTAGCCTTGGGTACCATCAGGAATGACTTCCCAGCCATTTAGAATGTCGCCGAATCGAATCAAGTCTTTGTTCGAGCGTTCTCCGAGAGGTCGCGACTCTGATTTTAAAACTAAATCAATAAACGCCTCCACAAATCGAACGGGTAACAATGGTTTCAAAACGCTCACCAAAGTTGCTTTGGGCTGACTCTTCTTAAGTTCAATGAGCCACTGCGCAGCTTTTACTTCCGGTAGCAGATTAAGATGAACCTTCTCACCTGGGTCCCAATAGAGAGAAGCTTGTAAGATAGCCGGTCCACTTAGCCCCCAGTGAGTAAAGAGAATATTCTCCCTAAACGATTTCCCACCGCAGGTCACAAGTGCATCGATAGATGTTCCCGCCAATTCTTTAAAGCCAGGAAACGTCTCTTTACCGAACGTCAGTGGCACCAACGCCGGTCTTAACTCCGTAACCTTCAACCCGTATTGCCTCGCGATGCCAAAGCCAAAGTCCGTGGCTCCTATTTTAGGAATCGAAAGACCGCCGCTCGCTATAACCAACGAATCACATTGCAACTGCCCTTGGTTTGTATCCAGTGCATAAGGACCCTCACCACTGATCGAATTAACTTCAGTATCGCAAAGAACGCTCGCACCTGCTTGCGCACATTCGTCAAGTAAGAGCGCAACAATTTCGCGAGCTGACTTATCGCAGAAGAGCTGCCCCAGTTTTTTCTCGTGAAACCTTATGCCGTGTTTTTGCACCAACGTCGTGAAGTCCTTCGCCGTATACATCGACAAAGCTGAACGCGAGAAATGAAGATTCTTGCTGTAATATTGCTCGTGTGTGGTGCCAGTGTTTGTAAAGTTGCAGCGGCCACCACCGGAGATCAGAATCTTACGGCCAACCTGGCTGTTCTTCTCCAGTAACAATACTTTCCGGCCACGCCCGGCAGCAACGGCTGCACACATCAGGCCAGCCGCTCCGCCGCCAATCACAATGACATCCCATTTTGATTTAGGTTTCATTGTCGTCGTTCTTCAAACTTTCCAAGATCATTTCTACCGGAGTCTTATAAGACTTCTTGTTGTTGCAGTCTTTACAGGCAACCACCACGTTACCTCGGACGCTCTTCCCGCCACGAGATACTGCCACCACATGGTCCATCGAAAGCTCGTCCTTCTCGAACGTCTCATCACAAAAGTGACAGACTCCGGCCGCGAGCTTATCCTGCCACCAACGTGTTTTACGCAAAGCACGGGCTTTTTCTCGTTCAATTTTACGGTGTTTTTCGTCGGACTGATGCATAGCAGCCCCTAAAGCTCAGAATAATTCCGCGCCGTCAATCCCCTTGGAGCTTTTCGAGTCTCTCCCAGTCGATTTTCGACTTTAAAGTCCTCGGATCGATACCCAAACGGGCCGCAGCATCCTCATAACCTTTGCTCTCGGCATAAACCTCGGTGCAGTACCATTGAACAAGCTCATTAAGCTGCACCTCACGAGACTTCACGGCTTCAGGTAAGCCGGTCCCCCCCGCGGGTTGACCGCGAACTGGGGTATAACGATTACGGACCAAGACGTTACGCACGCATTGCTCAAGCTCTCGAATATTACCCGGCCAGCGGTAGTTAGGCGGTAATTCTTTGTTAATCCATTGATTTACGTCGTAAGCAAGTTCACGCCCCAGATCAGCCCCAACCACTCTGTTGGAAATAAAGCCGAGAAGATTCGTAAGTGCTTCCGGATCATCAGAGATCTGCTCAGCAAGGGATGGTGTCTCCACGAGGTCAGCGCAAAGCCGGTAGAACAAATCTTCACGAAAGCGACCATCTCGCATCATCGTGACCAAATCGGCGTTGGTGGCGGCAACGATTTTTCCTTCAAATCGACGTGGCGCGGTGTCACCCATTCGTTGAAACATTCTCGTTTGCAAAACCCGTAAGAGCTTAACCTGGATGTCGAGGCTTACTTCACCTATTTCATCCAGGAAAACCGTTCCATGGGCTCCAGCGACCTCGAAAAAACCAGCTCTGTCACCCGCTGCACCCGTAAACGAACCTCTGCTATGCCCAAAGAGTTCCGACTCAATGACGGAGCTTGAAAGTGCGGCCAAACTGATGGGATAAAAACGTCCCACGAATGAACCTTCGTAACATTTTCGACGACCATCAAACGGGACATACCGAGACCAACCAATCGCTCGAGCAACCAGTTCTTTACCCGTACCCGATGGCCCACAGATTAAAGTGGGGATTTCAGCCATCTTGGCATAAAGGCCTTTGCTGTATCGTCGCGTGTTATGCGTAACAATCGATTCCCAAACCGACATGCGAAGCTGACTTGCTGCGCGGCCAGACCCTACGATGGTTTGGAAGATAAAGTGAAAGGCGCGCCGAAGCTGAAAACCAAGCGCCATCAAGTGCGGCATGCGCTCCATCGGCATGTACGCACGCCCATTGATTGTGCAGTAGTCTTGAATGTCTCGGCACAGATCGTCGTAAAACGGAACAGGCTCTAGAGTAACCTGCCTGCCAGCCATTTCCGAGTCCGCCAGGGCTTGCCAAGCATAGTCGTATTTATGAAAGAAGGTGAACAGAACAGTATCGATGTAAAGAGTCAGCTCCTCCTCACTCTGCGCCCCATTCGCGGCAATCATTGCCGCTCGCATTTCTCCTACCAATCGCTCAGATCGCTCACGTATCAGCGCGATGTTGGGTCGCCGAGAACTCGCCTCACCGGTCCAGCTCCAGAGTTTGTCACCTCCGATAGCACTCTCACCCAATACCCGCTGCTCCGCACGAATACGGCCCTCGCCGAACGGATTACGGTGACTGAGGTCGACCATGGCTTCTGCCATCTCGCGCTGTCTGAGATTAAATGTCGGCACGACTGCTCCTTCCCCTTATGTTTTAACGAACCCTTGAGGTCGCGCCAAGGGCAGAAATGTTTGTGATGCCTGTATTGGTTCTTGAATGTAGCTCGATTGGGGCTCTTGAACGGCGAGCGATCCAAATAGCGACAGACCCTCTGTCCAATCTGACACACGTCCTACACTGAACACCCTCGGCGTATGAAAAGGCACCTGGGAAACCATGTAAGTGCCTGTAATTGTTGAAATCGAAGAGATTAACGTCAGTTGGCACGCTACTGGCTATGTAAAGAGTAACTGAAACACGGAGCCTTGGAATGCACAACGCAGTCACACCTAAAGTAAACATCAATCGCCGCACCCTTCAGGCTGTACTTCGGGTAAATCCATCTCTCGCCGGGGGTCGCAGCACAGCTGAATTTAAAGACTTCCTTGAAAATGGAGGCAGCTTGGCTCTTCGCAGCAAGAACGCGCCGAGTAACCTCGCAGAGCAAACGACCAAGCAAGCTGAAGCGAATGATTCCCGTGTTCAATTTGAACAAGCTCTTGGTTTCTTCGTACGAACTCAAACCACTGAAGCAGCTGCCACCATTGAGCAACTAGAAGCTCAGAAGTCTCAAATCGAAGCAGCCATCGCTCAGACCCGAAAGCACGCTGAAACTAAGCTTAAGAGTTTTGTTCGTATGCTCGACCCAGTCAGCGTTGCTCAGTTTGGCCCACAAGCGCTCAAAGCACAGAGTGCTGAACTCGCCGCGGTGGGCATCAATCTTTCGAATATTTTAGCCTAAGCATTTTTATACTTTTTAGATTCAACTTAATCAGGAGCCCATCATGACAACTATTCACTCAATCCCAACGCCAACCTTCTCAGTAATCCCGACCTCTGAACCACTCGCTGTTGCGGAATTACCGGCGAAGAAGAATCAGGCGATTGTGGCACAAGACCCTAAAGTCGTCGCAAAAGACTTCATCAACCTTAGCGTATCGTATCCGGGCGACGCACCCGCAGGTCCCCATTGCTGCTCACCCGACAGCTCAAATGATAATGGCTGCGGCGACCTGGAGTTGGCTGGAATCTCATCAAGTGACGAACTCTCGGCATCTGAATCGGATTTAGAGGAAATCGCTCAAGTGGTAAGCCAGTTCCCTGGAATGCTCGAGGAAAGCATCGTGAAATTTACTAAAGTGGAACGAAAGTCTTGGAACACAGCCAATATCGGCGCTTTTGTTCAAGCAGTTCTTCGTGAGTCTTACATGTTGCAAAGTGAGCAACTTTTAGACTTTGCCAATAAGGTAAAGCATTTTAATAACGAACGAAAAGCTATTCGTGAGGAACTTGAGGCTGTTCGTTCCCACCTTAGTCAGTATCCAGGCTCTGAAGATTCGGTAGCAATCGAAGCCTTTCAAACCAGACACATACGTCAGGACTACACCGGTACCGCAAACAGCCAGTCATCAGCGCAAAAGGAAACCACATTACCAGGCCTAGAAGATAATCATTCGGATAAGAATCCCTATATACCACTCGCTCAACATTTCGCTCATGCAAAGAGTTCATTGGAAACGAAGTCTGTCTCGCTTAGCCCGGTCGAAGCCAAAGGTTACGCCTCAGGACAAGGAAGTACTGACACTCAAGCGATTGATGATGCATTTGATGATTCCGCCAGTAATTTGTTTAGCCATTATGAAAACTTATCACCTGACGAAAAACTAGCCTTCAATAAAGTATTAGAAACTAAAGGAATTACCCAGACTACCTTTTTGCAGGAGATAGATGGTGGGTTTTTTGATGAACATGACTACACAGTTTTAGAATATAATTTTATTAAACGCCCTAACGAATCTCTCGAGCAATTTATAACCAGAGTGAACGACCGAATGATTCGGGAATCGAAGAACTGGATTCAAGCCGCAGACAATGGGGCCTCTGAAATTGGCAGAATTCAACCATCTATTTTAATTCCCGGCCAAGAATCCATCGAGATCCCTAAGTACTCTCAAGAGGAGCTTGCTGACTTGTACCCAGCACTGGTTGCGGAAGCACCTGGCTCCACCAGCAAGACAAGTGCGAGTCAGTCAAGCTTCACGCGTGGTGACGTAGCTGACAATTATGGTGAACTCTCAACTTATCAGAAAAACTTAGAAGACGAGCTCAACTCCGTCGGCGAAGACGCCCAGAT